>JANMKB010000404.1:0-3908 GCA_031371805.1 Blastocatellia bacterium
TCGCTTCCCATTTATGATCCGCTGACACGGGTGACTGTGGGAGGTGTTACTACTTCAACCCAGTTTGCCGGAAACATTATTCCGACCAATCGAATTGACCCGACGTCCAAAAAATTGTTGGAATTTTATCCGCGTCCCAACCTGACTCCAACGACACTTGGCACGAATCACGAACAACCGAATGCTCGATTAATTGATAAAGATCAGTTCATCGTGCGTGGCGATTTTATTGAAAGTGGTAATTCCAACTGGGCGGGACGTTACAGTTGGACGGACGAAGTTCAGGTTGATCCCGGCTTGAAATTGAACGGGACAAAATTGTTAACGACGGCGAAGCAGGTGATGGCAACGAATACGCGCATCTTCTCTTCGACCAAAGTCAACGAAGTACGTTTCGGCTACAATTCATTTTTTAATAGCGTCGGACGCCAACTGGCAGGTACTCGTGATGTTGTCAAAGAGTTAGCAATCCCTGGCATCGCTGCCGGCCCGGAAGTAGCCTGGGGCATTCCCAGCATCGGTATTACGGGCTTCACCGGATTTGGTGACGACACCGAAGGCCCTTATGTCAACAACAACAAGACCTATCAAATCGTAGACAATTTCAATTGGACAGTCGGTAACAAGACTTTCCGGTTTGGCGGAGAAATTCGCTGGGATCAATACAATCAGGTTGGGAACCAATTCGCACGCGGTGGATTTGGTTTTGACCCCAACGCTACGACCAATGTTGGAGCCGCAAATACTGGGAACGCGTTTGCCGATTTCCTGCTGGGATATTGCAAACGCTGCGAGGTGGCAGTGGCTTTGGCGACCGTTGATTATCACGCGAAGAGCCAGTATTACTACGTTGACACCACCTGGAAATTGACTCCGAAACTGACTTTGAATGCGGGGTTGCGGTATGAATACTCACCACCCTGGTTCGATAAATCCGGTAAGATTGTTAATGCGTATGTCCCCTACCTTGACAATACTCCAAACGTGGCAGATCTGAGCCGCCATCCAACCCTGATTCGGATCGGCAGCGGTGATTTTTATGAAAATATTTCCCTGCGCTTCAACCCCCTCATCAAAACAGCCCGCGATGGTCGCCTGGGCGACAGACTGATTCAGGATGATCGGAACGACTTTGCGCCACGACTTGGCATCGCCTGGGCGCCGAGCAGCAAGTGGACGGTGCGCGTCGGCGGCGGCGTCTTCTATTCGCAGGACACGGGCAATCCGCGCTTTGACATGGCTCGAAATCTTTCTGGTCGTCGTCGTGATGAGGCGACGCCAACTTTGATTGATTTGACCTGGGCTGCGCCTTTCCGCAATCTTGGTGGCACGGTACAGATTAATAATCCTTATGTACTTTCTAACATTACCAGTCGCCGGACTCCTTACTCAATTCAATACATTGCCAACATCCAACGTGAATTAGGCAATAACCTGTTATTTGAAGCTGGTTATATTGGTTCCGTCAGCCGTAAGCTGGAATCGCTTCGTGCGGTCAATGAATCAATCCCCGGCACGGTTGGCTCAGTTTTGTCACGCGCTCCATATCCTGAGTTTGGACGAATTCAGGAAGTGGATGGCAGTGGCAGAGCCAATTACAACGGTTTCAGCGCGAAATTAGAAAAACGCCTGAGCAGCGGTCTAAGCTTTGTCAGCGGTTATACCTTTGCGAAGTCCATAGACAACGCCAGCGCGATTCGTTCGCATAACGGTGATACCTTATTCCCGCAAAACAGCTATAACTTAAACGCCGAACGCGGACTTTCCAGCTTCCACGTCAAGCATCGCATGGTCAATTCTGTGCTGTATCAATTACCGATTGGTAAGGGCAAGCGATATATGAATCAGGGTGGCATTGCTAATGTTCTCTTAGGAGGATGGGAGTTTGGTTCACTCTTCAATATTCAAACCGGTTTCCCCATCACAATTTCGGATGGTGGCAAAGACCAGTCGAATATTGGCGCAGGCTTTGATCGTCCGAATCAGGTTGGTACGGGAGTGACAGAGTTATCCCGTGGTGAGCGAAACTGGAGTCGTTGGTTCAATACTTCCAATTTTGTTTTGCAGCCATTTGGAACCTTCGGAAACGTGGGTCGCAACACCTTAATTGGTCCTGGCATCGTGCAGTGGGATGCTTCGTTATTGAAGTCATTCCGCTTCACCGAAACCAAGGATTTACAGTTCCGCTTTGAAGCCTTTAATGCCGCGAATCATAAGAACCTCGGCAATCCTGATACCAGTGTCATTAGTTCGAGCTTCGGCAAAGTCAGCGGTACACGCACTAACATGCGTGAACTGCAGGTTGCGCTTAAGATTCGGTTTTGATGCGTGGATAGGAGACCCCGTCGCTACGGCGCCCGGGACAGTACCCCGCGCCGGATCGACGGGGTTTCCACACAACCAGGCAAATAATCAAAGGCAAAAGTGAGACCCGAAATTTCCTCTCACTTTTGCCTTTTTTGAAAGGTCGTTATGTTGGTAAAAACTGCCTCTCTGGAAACTTTATCGGAACTGAACGAACAGCTTAAAGCGGATTTTTCTACCTCTTTTTCCGACCTCACTTCACAGCAAATTAATTGGAAACCACATCCAAACGCGTGGAGCATCGCTCAATGTGCCGAGCATTTGATAAAGACTAATGACTTGTACATGGAGCGGCTGGAAGAAGTGCTGGATGGAAAATATCAGCCGAGGTTGCTTGAAAATGTTCCTGGCATGACAAAACTTGCTTCGAGTCTGCTTTATTGGGGAATGACGACGACTAAAAAGCTCAAAACTCCGACTGCTTTTGTACCTTCAGCGAGTGCTGTCAGTCCTTCAGTGCTTGACGATTTCTATAAGCAGCATAGTAAGATGAAATTGATGATGCAGCGGACAATTCCGCTGCAAGCAGAAAATAAGACGTTTACTTCTCCGGCTTCGCCGCTCTTTGTTTTTAAGTTATTGGATATTTTTAGAATCTCAACACTTCATACGCAAAGACATTATCAACAGGCGCTGAAAGTGAAAAATAATCCGCGCTTTTCTTCGTAATAATTTATGACTCAATCTTCCACAGTTTACGATGTTTGTGTCGTTGGTTCCGGCGCGGCGGGCGGCGTAGTCGCGATGCAACTGGCACAGGCCGGAGCGAATGTCGTCGTACTCGAAGCTGGCAAATGGGTTGATCCAACGACAGAATTTTTCAGCCATACAATGCCCTACGAATTACCAAAACATGGTTATGGTTGGAGTCCGCACAAACACTTGCGCGTTGATCCAAAACTCGAACCTTTCACGCAAGCCGGAAATAAAAAAGTTGACCATTTTCTGACGAAAAAAGTCGGTGGCAAAAGTTTACTGTGGGCGGGTTTGAGCTGGCGTAACAGCAAATATGATTTTGCTTCGTGGCCTGTGAGCTATGACCAGCTCGCGCCTTACTACGACAAGATGGAAGTGCTGATGGGGGTGTCGGGCAATTATGATAATCACCCAAATGTTCCCGACGGAAAATATCTCAAGCCTTTGAAATGGAACTGCTCTGCGTTTGAAATTCAAAAAGGCGCGAACAAACTTGATCCGAAAAAATACAAAATGATCACGGCGCGGAAAGCGATTTTAACGGAAAAGAATTGGTCGAAGCGTGCGCCGTGCCATTATTGTTCGCACTGCATGCGTGGATGCGATACGGAATCAAAATACACTTCGGCGAATACGGCGATGCCTCTGGCAATAGCGACGGGCAAGTGCAAATTAATTTTGTATGCCAATGCCGCAGAAGTGTTGATGAGTACTGACGGCAGCAAAGCGACAGGGGTTAGATATTTTGACGCCCAGACAAAAAAGAGCTACGAGGTCAAAGCGAAAAATGTTGTACTGGCTTGCGGCCCTGTCGAATCTGCGCGGTTAATGCTGCTTTCCAGGTCAAA
>JANMKB010000406.1:0-3504 GCA_031371805.1 Blastocatellia bacterium
TTTTGATGAATTCAAAACAACCTGACGATAAATTTCCCGCTCCTGTTTACGCCTCTACGGTTCTCACACACAATTTTGCTGATGGTCAGAAATATTTTTTTGCGCCTCTGATGCACATTCATTATGCGCATTGTTTGATGCTGGAAAAGCAGGCCATCATCACGCGCAAAGAGGCAACGACAATTTTACGCGGACTCGACAAACTTGATTTGCAAAAAATCAGTGCGGCGAAATATGACGGCTCGGTCGAAGACCTATATTTTTATGTTGAGCGTGAACTCGGTTCATTAATCGGCGAAGACATTGCCGGCAAGCTTCACATCGCACGCAGTCGTAACGACATTGACGTAACGCTTTATCGGATGACCCTCCGCGAAGAAATTTTGCAGACGGTTGATGATCTGGCAAATTTACGCACGACCCTGATTTCATTGGCCAGAAAGCATCTCAGGACGGTGATGCCTGCGCATACGCATACACAACCTGCACAACCGACGACGCTGGCGCATTATCTTTCTGCCGCGATTGAATTTCTCTCGCGTGACATTGGACGTTTCAAAAATGCGTTTGCGACGGTCAATCATAATCCGTTGGGAGCATGTGCGATTACGACGACGGGCTTTCCGATTAATCGCAAAAAGACGACGGAATTGCTGGGCTTTGAAGGGCTACAGGAAAATTCTTATGGCGCAATTGGCGGCATTGATTATTTGCTGGAGACAATCAGCGCTCTGGCGACTTCGATGATTTCGGTGGGCAAATTTGTGCAGGATTTGCTGCTGTGGGCGATGCAGGAATTTTCGTTTATTCGCCTGAGCAATGCGTATGTGCAAACGTCTTCGATCATGCCGCAAAAAAGAAATCCGGTCGCGCTCGAACACGCTCGCATCATCACCAGCAAAGCTTACAGTCAGGCCATCGCAGTAATGACCAGCGTGCATAACACACCGTTCGGCGACATCGTGGACGTAGAAGATGATTTGCAGCCACTCGTCTTTAATACGTTCGTTGATGCACGTCGGGCTTTGAAATTATTAGCGGGTGCGGTCAGTTCAATCACAGTTGATGAAGCAGGATTGAAGCGCAAAGCTGCCGGAAGCTTTCTGACAATGACTGAACTGGCGGATACGCTCGTGCGAGAAGAAAAATTGAGTTTTAAAATGGCGCATCGTCTGGTGGCAAATACCGTGAAAAAATTGCCGGGGATTGAGGCTGAGCAGGCTGAAATTATTGATGCTTTGTTCGTCGCTGCAACAGAGGCGGGAATTAAATTGAGTACGCCACGCCAGAAATTGATCGCTGCGCTTGATCCGCTCAACTTTGTTGAAGTGCGAACGATCATTGGCGGTCCCGCGCCTAAAACGGTCGAGAAGTTTTTGCAGGCGCAGGAAAAAATCGCCGCCAATGATCGTAAGTGGCAAACCGCTAAGGAAGCTTTGTTGTTGAGCTTCCCGAAAAAAATCACACTCGAAAAAAGGGCAATTTAAGGAGTCGCTTTGAGCGCCGTTGTGTTGTCCGGTTCGAGGGCAGGACGTGTGAGTTCACGCTCAACCCTGATGCGCAAAATTGTGCCGGGAAAAAGCTTGATGTCGTTACCTTTGGTCAAAAACACACCAGCAATTACACCCACGCCGACGCCTCCGGTAAATATTCCAAATTTTCGCCCATGAATAGCTCCCAGCGCACCGCCGATTGCGCCAATCTGCGCTCCTTTGCCCGCATTTCCGAGCGTCCGTTCGCCTGAATGGCCACCGCCAACTTTGCCTTCATTATCCCCGGCTTTGAATTTTCGATCATTGGCGACATCATCAATGGCGGTAATCATCACCGCAATTTTCTCAACTCCGTAAGGCATCCGCATCCGATCAAAAACAATCGTTATTTTTGCTTCTCTCTGGGGAATTTTAGCAGGCTGAACCTGCGCTATTCTGCCGCTAAATTCCGTCCCGCGTGCCATCACAATTCGGTCTTCGCTATCACGCACAGTCTCATCAAGAAGCGCGATGACTTGATCTCCGACTTCGCTGATCCTTGAGCTGACAGGGGTTTGGAGTGAGAGCTTGAACGAAGTGCCTGCCGTTACCAGCAATTTACCTGAACGTGAATTTTTATTTTCTATCGGCAGCGATGAATTCGCTGGTAATGCGGTTTGGGCGATTCCGTTTATTGTCAAAAAAAGTAAGCACAAAAGATAGAAAGTTTGTTTCATTTTTCCCTCCTGAAAATTGATTGAAATATTTGAACTTCTCTCACACTCATTATATTCAAGTTCAGATTGTCATTAGGGAGGAGCTGTCACACTTTTTGAAGTGTGACAGCTGGTTCGGTATTGTACCCGGAGCCGGAGCGACGGGGTTGCATTTCTCCAAAACCGTGAAACATTTGTCCTCTCTTCTTGAAGAAATAAACAAAGTCTTCGGCTAAGTTCTTTCCTTCGCTCATTGTGCATAATTATTATGAAGACATATATTTTAGAACGTACGCAAATTATTGAACGATCCCTGGATTCGACATTTGAATTTTTCAGTGACGCCTATAATTTGGAAAAACTCACCCCACAATTTCTGCAATTCAAGATTTTGACTCCCAAACCGATCACGATGAAATCCGGGATGCTGATTGATTACAGCCTCTCGCTGTTTGGGCTGCCATTTAAGTGGCAAACATTGATCGAAATCTGGGAGCCGGGCGTCAGGTTTGTTGACAGCCAGGTGAAAGGCCCATATCAGTTTTGGCATCATACCCACACCTTTGAAGCCCTGGGAGCGGAGCGCACTTTGATGAAGGATCGGGTGCAATATCAACTGCCACTGGGTTTTTTAGGAGATTTTGCGCATCTCATATTTGTCAAAACTACTTTGCATAAAATCTTTGCCTATCGAGCCGAGGTGACGGCGCGATTGCTTGCACCAGAAGCGCAATCAGTAGCAGTTCTGGGCAGAAAAAAATCAGGCACATCGCTGATAACGGAAGCAAGTGAATAAAAGGAAAAAAATGACTGGTATTGATTCCATACTGACAAATCCGCGCCTTACTATCCGTCGCCCAGGACAACCTGATCCTGAAGGGAAATGCGTCGTTTACTGGATGCAGCGTGCCCAGCGGGGAATTGATAATCCGGCGCTGGATGTGGCAATTCAACTGGCGAATGAATTGCAATTACCAGTCGCGGTGTTTTTCGGACTGCATCCAAACTATCCACATGGAAACTTACGGCATTATACGTTTTTGGTTGATGGCTTAGCTGAAACTGCCAGACAAATTGAGCAACGCGGAGCAGCCTTTGTTTACAGGCCGTTTCCGCATCATAACCTGATTAAATTTTGTGCAGAAGTGCAACCTGCCTTGGTGGTCGGAGACGAAAACCCGCTGCGCGAACCGGAAGGCTGGCGACGCAGTGCAGCGGAAAAATTACAAATTCCATTTTATACAGTGGATGCTGATGTCATCGTTCCTACTAAATATTTTGCCAAAGAAGAGTACGCGGCCAGAACGATGCGACCA
>JANMKB010000430.1:0-2961 GCA_031371805.1 Blastocatellia bacterium
CGCCACGTAAATTTCGCCTGATCCTTACCGAGCTTCGCCGCTTGCCACGTTTGCCCGTTATCAAGTGAGATGTCTACTTTGGTGATATTTGCTTCACCTGCCCACGCAAAACCTGAGACGCGCACAGCAGTTCCCGCTTTAATTGTCGTGCCATCGGTCGGCGCATTAATCAATGATTTCACGACTAAGCCGCTGACCGGAGCCATATCTTTCGCATCTACGGCTGTCCCCGGCGCGACGCGTTTGGTCGGGAAGCGATACGCAGTCTTGACCCAGAAGCTGTCCGTTTCTTTGTCGGCAACCGTGATTTGATTGAGCCATTTGACGGCATACGCGCCTTCCCAGCCAGACACAATCGCACGCACCGGAGCGCCATGAAATTTCGGCAATGGCTCGCCATTCATCTCGTAAGCTAAAATTGTTTCACCAGCTTTTTCAATCGGCACTTGGCGCACAAAATCCGGCTGCTTGCCGACACCAACATCTGCGCCGTTCAAATAAACAAATTTGCCCGTAGCCTTCACGCCCGCTGCCTTCAGCACATCGGACAATTTCGCGCCGCCCCATTTTGCCGTGCCGACCGCGCCTTTTTCCCATTGCACACCTGCAACAGGCGGATCCATAAAGGCGCGTCCATTGCCCGCACATTCCAGCGTCACAGTAGCAGTAACCTTCGGTAATTTTTTCAAATCATCCAGCGTGAGCGTGAGCGGTTTGCCAACTTCGCCTTCAATCGTGAGCTTCCAATCCACCGCCACATTTTCCGGCACGTAAGCGTGATGGCGCACATAAAATAAATCATTCGGCGTCAGCCACGAATTCAGCAACTCGACCGGGGTTTCCAAATCTTCAGGACGTGCCGAACGAATGATAAGTTTTTCTTTACCTGCGATTTTCGCGGCAGCAGTTTGCGCGAAATCTTTGACGCTTGAAGGCAGGAGTTGCGTCAAGCCGATAGCCGCGCTGACACGACCGATATTGATGAGAAAGGTGCGACGTTTTGAAGAATGTTTCATAAGGACGAGCGGGGATTAAATCAAAGCATCCCTTAATTTAGGTAATTAGGAGATTTGCTTGAATACCGTTGCTGCAAAATTAAAAAGACATAAGTTGTAATGGAAGTTATCAATACACAAATAATTATTCCAACTTGATATTCTTCTCCGCGAATCAACATAGCCAGAATTCTTTGAGGTAAATAATTGCCTGCAAGAAAAAAGTATGTCGGGCTTCTCATTTCAACATCCAGCATAACCAGAAAAGCAGTAATAAAAAGTCCAGCGGATAAAGATTTGAGGCGCAGTGTTATTTTTTCCCTGACTACGCCACTTCGACAAATCCCAAGGAGAACAGCTCCAAGAAAGAGCAATGGAGTCATTATCAAAACATTTTCCCATTCACTACGAATAATTGTGAATTCAAAAATACAAAGGAATTTCGGTAAGAAAATTAGTGCTGATAACTCCATAAATACTCAGTATTACACCTGTATCCCTAACGATACATGTTTTGTCTCAAGAAAAGCATCCATTCCTTCAACTCCTAATTCCCTGCCCCAACCGCTTTGCTTCGTACCTCCAAATGGACATTGGCTGGTCGAAGGCACGCCGTCGTTGATACCGATGGTTCCGGCTTCCAACGCTTCCATCAAACGAAATGCGCGATCAAGATTGGTCGTGAAGGCGTACGCACTCAGACCGTAAACAGTGTCATTCGCCAGCGCAATCGCTTCTTCTTCCGTGTCAAAAATGCTGATCGGCGCAACGGGAGCGAAAGTTTCTTCGCTCATACACAGCGCAGTTTTCGGTACATCGGCAAGAATCGTTGGCGCGACAAAAAATCCTTTACTGCCTGCAACTCTTTTGCCGCCACACATCAGGCGCGCACCCTGCGCAAGAGCATTTTCAATGTGTTCGAGCGCTTTGCTGACTCCGTCTTCGTCAATCAGCGGGCCAATGTCCATTCCGGCTTCGAGTCCATCGCCTGTTTTTAATGCTTTGGTTTTCTCAACTAAAGCCGTCAGAAATTTCTCGTAGATGCCGCGCTGGACATAAATTCGATTGGAGGCGATGCACGATTGTCCGGTGTTGCGGAATTTCGTAATCATCACGCCTTCGACGGCTTTGTTGAGGTCAGCATCGTCAAAGACCAGGACTGGCGCGTGTCCGCCTAGTTCCAATGACAAAGGTTTCACGCCTTCGGCAGCACCCTGAATTAAAAGTTTTCCAACTTCGGTCGAACCGGTAAACGTGATTTTTCGGCATAGCGGGTTCGATAAAAATTCTGCGCCAATTTCTGAAGCCGCTCCCACGACCAGTTGAAAAACGCCATTCGGTAAATTCGCGGCGGCAATACATTCCGCCAACAGCACGGCACAAATTGGTGTCTGTGATGCGGGCTTCAAAACTACAGTACAACCCGCCGCCAATGCCGGAGCGATTTTGCGCACGGCTAACACAAGTGGGAAATTCCACGGACTGATCGCGCCAACCACGCCAATCGGAGATTTGATAATCAGGTGACGTTTGCCATCCACCTGATTCGGCACGATGCGCCCGTAAGCTCGCCGCGCCTCTTCGGCAAACCAGCGCAGGTGATCCACCGTCATTGCGACTTCGCCTAAGGATTGCGCCAGCGGCTTGCCATTTTCCATCGTGATAACTTTGGCGATTTCGTCTTTGCGTGCTTCGAGGTTGTTGGCGATGGCGTGCAAATATTCGCCGCGTGCCCTGCCTGTCAATTTGCGCCAACCCGCAAATGCCGAATGCGCATCGCTGATGGCTTGTGCAACACGAGAACGATCAATCGTAGAGATGTTCGCAAACGCCTCACTATTGGCGGGATTGATGACGGCTTTGGTTTGTTCGGTCGTGATGAATTCGCCGTTGAGATAGAGTGGATAGTTTTTCATAGTTGGCTGGTAAAAGTTCGCAGTTGTTAGTTCGCGGTTCGCAGCTTGCT
>JANMKB010000440.1:0-2993 GCA_031371805.1 Blastocatellia bacterium
TTCTTTTTTTATGAAATTCATCCTTCGCATGGCCTATCGTGAAATCCGCGCTTCGTGGCATCGCCTGTTATTTTTCTTTCTCTGCATCGCTATCGGAGTTGGCTCCATCGTCACACTGCGGTCAATTGTTCAGAACGTCCGTGCTTCCGTTACTTCGCAGGCACAGGCGCTGCTCGCCGCTGACGTGCAAATTTCTTCCAGCAATCCACTCAACGATGAAACCAAAAAAGTTGTTGAGAAATACAGCCACAACGCTCAGGTTCTGGCACAGGCGGAAATGATTGAGTTGCCAACAATGATGCGTCCGCTCAACAACCCCGATGTCGCAGCCAAACAAATCGAACTCAAAGCGGTGCAGGCTCCCTACCCTTTTTATGGTGAACTGGCGCTGAGCAATGGGCAGAGCTACGATTTTTCGCTGCTTAAAGAGCGCGGCATTCTGGTCAAGCCGGCGCTGCTTGAGCAATTAAATATCAAGGTTGGCGACCGCGTAAAAATTGGCAAGCTGGAATTTACCATTCGCGGTGTCATCGAACGCGAGCCGGGCAACACGCTGAACGCTTTCAGCTTCGGGCCGCGCGTGTTTGCAAATTACGATGACATCGTAGCCGCTGGGCTGACGGGCTTTGGCTCCCGTGCTCGTTACCGAATTCATCTCAAAACTCGTGCGGGACAATCCGAGAATCTGACCAAACAAATCAAGGAAGTATTAAAAGCGCAGCCGACCATCAGCGTGTGTTCATTCCGCGATGCCGAAAATCGCGTCGCCGAATCATTCACCCAGGTCGAAAATTTCTTAAGCCTGATTGGTTTGATCATTCTCGTCCTCGGTGGCATCGGGATTTCCAGCGTGACGCGTGTTTTCATTCAACAGAAAATGAAAACGGTCGCAATTTTGAAATGCCTCGGCGGTAACAATGCGCGCGTGCTGGGAACATATCTGGTGCAGGTTATGGCGCTGGGAGTAATCGGCAGCGCCCTCGGTCTGGCGATTGCGAAACTGATCATTTTTATCCTGCCGCGTTATCTGGCAGATAGCATTCCGCCGGGTATTGAAATCAGTCTGACGTGGCCGGCGATTTTGCAGGGCTTTGGCATCGGCATTTTAATTTCGCTGTTGTTCGCGGCGCTGCCCTTGCTGGAAATTCGCAACATCAAACCGATTCTGGTGTTACGCGCAACCGACCTTGTCCACAGCGGCAAACGATTTGATTACTTAAAAATTGGCGTCGGCGTAATAGTAGTTTTAGGCTTGTTCGCACTGGCAGGATGGCAGGCAGGCTCGCTCAAAATAGGCGCGATTTTTCTGAGCGGCCTGGCGGTGACGGCCTTCGTGTTAAACCTCGCGGGTGCTTTGCTGATCCGTTTCGTAAAGCAGTTGCGGCACGTCAAATCGTTCACGCTGCGCCAGGGGATCAACAGCCTCTATCGCCCCGGCAATCAAACCAAAGTAATTTTATTAGCCGTCGGGTTAGGAGCGTTTTTCATTATTTCTGTGCGCCTGTTACAAACAAATTTGCTGGATGAGTTCAACTTAAATTTAAGCGCCAACGCGCCGGATATGTACCTGATTGACATTCAACCAAAACAACGCGAGAGCATCACTGAAACCATCACAAAGGAATCCGGTGTTAAGCCTGAACTCGTCCCAACCCTGCGTGCGCGGATTGCCGAAATCAACGGGAAGCCCGTTAACGTTGACTCAAATGACAAGAATCGCGGGATGGTGGCACGCGATTACGTTTGCACTTACCGCGACTATCTTGATCCGCATGAAAAAATCATCGCCGGAAAATATTGGGATTCATCGCCCGCCACACAACCGGAAATTTCCATCGAAGAAATTGTTCACGATGAACTCAAAGTAAATCTGGGCGACATCTTGAATTTAGATTTTGCGGGGCAGCGCATCGCCGCTAAAGTCACCAGCATTCGGCGCGTAGACTGGCGCAATACGCGGGTCGGATTTTTTATCGTTTTCCGGCCTGGCACACTGGATGAATTACCGCAGCAAATGTTAATTTCCGCCGTCAAAGCGCCCCCTCCCGGCCCGGCCCGAGTGCAATTTCAACGCGCCATTCTCGACCAGTTTAATAACGTTTCGGTGATTGATGTGCGCGACATTCTGGAAGCCGCATCCAAAGTTATCGGGACGGTTTCGACGGCAGTAACTTTCGTGGGAGGCTTTGTCTTTTTAAGTGGCCTGTTGATTTTAATTGGCTCCATTGCGATGACGAAATATCACCGTCTGTATGAATCAGCAATTTTGAAAACGCTGGGCGCAAAAAAGAAATTAATCATAATGATTACGCTCATCGAATATGGCGTCATCGGTTTATTGGCAGGCCTGATCGGCTCATCCGCCGCCATCATTTTAAGCTGGTCAGTCTGCAAATACAGCCTGCAAATTCCCTGGTCGTTTACCCCTTCGATTAATTTACTTGGCATTCTGGCGACGTTGTTTTTAGTAACTGTAATCGGAGTAATTTCAAGCTGGGATGTGATGATTAAGAAGCCGTTGGGAATTTTGCGCGCTGAATAGATAGAATCAACAATCAAGAATAATTTACTAAGAATTAATTCGGAAAGAAGTAATGAGGATGCTCTTTTTTCAACAAATATAGAGCTAAACATCTACACAAGGGTAACCATGTACTTACTTCATCTATATGAATGCCTTTATCAATACTAAATGTTTCTGCCGATTCATCGCGCAAAATCGCATGCGCGATTTTATTTCGAATGTTATCAAGGATTTTGCTTTTACCTATAATCTCGTTAATTTTTTTGCCCGCAACTGTTGGAGGGAAAATTTGTTCCAACAATTGATCACTCCAACGTTGAGGTTTATAAAGTGAGCTTAACCAAGCTAGTTGTTCATTTCGATTGCTTGGAACGAAATCTTTCTCACGAGACGGCGGTATTCCTTTATTTAAGGCTTCTTTATTCTCTTGAGTTGTACGAATTCCTATTAGATTTCTTATACCTTCAAT
>JANMKB010000458.1:0-5896 GCA_031371805.1 Blastocatellia bacterium
AGCGCCGGGAGCAACGATAAATCTCAGCCTGCCGCCAGGAGCAACCAGAATTTTCAGGCGCGAAAATTGAAATCGCCTTTTTATTTGCACAATTCTTCTCTGGCTTTGCTTTGCTATTCATAACCTGCAACGCAGGTGACAGCATAAAGCCCCGTGCGTGAGAGCGGGGTTACAAGCTACCCCGTGCTCACGCACGGGGCTTTATGCTTGCGCTCGCTTTCGCGGGCTGAGGGCAATTTTCAAACAGCTAAAAGATGATCTTCAGCGCCAACTGACCGATGCGTTGACCATCCGTTACCTGTGCCGTCGGGAACAAATAATCAAAGCGCGGCGTCAGCAACGCATTTGCCGTGTTAAGCCCACTCACGCGATAACGATTGCTTTGAAACGCTCCGATATTCAGGCGATTGAACGCATTGAAAAGCTCGCCGATTAATTGCACACGGACTTTGTCTTCGTGGAAGATGAAGGCCTTGGTGACGCGAAAATCTATGGCGGCAAATTTTCCTTTGCGCAGCGTATTGCGACCAATGCCAGGTGTGCGGTCAGTCCGATTGTTGCCGTCATTATTGAGGTCAGAACCAACAAATTCAGTGATCGGTTGATTGGACGCAATTTGTAAAATTCCGCCTACCTGCCAACCGTGAATCAACAAGCGGCTCGCTCCTTTCAGACCGCTGAAATAATTCAAATCCCACGATCCGCTGGCGACAAAACGATTAGGGACATCGGCGACGCCAAGGCCGCGATCATCATTCAGCAACAGGCTCTGTTGCGCTTGTTTGGCATCGTCACCGCCGCCAACTACGACTGAAGTCTGATCCGGTGTGTTGTCAATGACTTTCGAGAAAGTGTATGAGCCGAGCAATTGAAAGTTTTTCGCCAGGCGTTTATTGATCGTCAAAGCCAGCGCGTTATAGGCGGAATTGGCGCTGCCCTCGAATTGACTGACGCGCCCAAACCCGCCAATAGGACGCGCCGGAGCCGTCGTGCCCGGATTGCGTAAAAAAGTAATTTTCGGAGTTGTCGCAACGTTGAGCGTGTCAGTCGGACTTGCCAGCACATAGATGGTTGTGGCGACCGGCGCTGATAAATTGAGGTCACGCGTGCGCGAAAGGTCTACGCCTGCGACGTGAAGATAAGAAGCGCCCACCGACAAGTCTTTTGTCAGGGCATATTCGACGCCCAGGCTGCCCTGTCTGGTGTAAGGCTGCTGATAGTTTTTGTCGAAAATGAAAATATCCGGGACAGCAGGTTGGCCGCCCAGGGCTTGAATTGCCGCCAAATTCGGGAAACGATTCGGGTAATTGAACGGCAGTTTCACGTTGTTGAGCGTGATCCCGATGACGTTAATACCGTTATTGGAATGCGCCGTTCCCAACGCAATTGATGGGGTGCGTCCATAAAATAATCCGTAGCCACCGCGAATCACCAGCTTGTCGGTCGGGCTGTAAGCAAAGCCCAGGCGCGAGGCGAGATTGTTGTGATCCTGATTAAACTGCGTCGTGCTTAATCCGGCAGCAGCCAGCCGTGCATCGGGGTTGAAAGTCTTCGGCGGAGCCAGTTGCTGAACGTCATAACGAAAGCCCACACTTACTGTCAGCTTATTTGAAATCCGCACATCATCCTGGATAAAAAATCCGTACTCATTGAAATTTGGATGGGTTAACGCTCCCGTTGTGCCGTCTCCGGCAAACGATTGCTGGAACCGTGAAACAAAGCGATAGCCTGCATTAGCTGGGTCAAAATGATTGCCGAACTCAGCAAAGCCGTTCGTGCTTTGAAAGAAATAACGACCGCCGAAATTACCGGGGAAAAAGTTTTCAATTTTTTCGATGATGACATCTACGCCACCTTTAAGGCTGCTTTTGCCCGCCTGGAAGGTAACGTTATCAACAAATTGAAATTTCTTTTCGTTCGTGGCACGTGGGCTGAAGCTGTTGCGTCCGAAAATATAAGCCGTCGTTCCGCCCTGCAAAACGTTCCCTTCGGCATTGTCGCTGTTGGCCAGGCCAGGTTCTTTATCAAAGGCAGCCTGGGTGCGGAATTCATTGAGCAGGCGCGGCGAGAACGCAGTGTTCAGCGTCACGGTGTAACTATCGGTGGTGACGTTGCTGTTGCCACTGTGTTCTTCGGCACTGTTGACGCCACTGTTTTCGAGGTTGCGGCCTTTGAAATTCTGGCGGTTGTAACGGAAATTCAAACGATTCGCCGCATCAACCTGCCAGTCGAATTTGCCCAGATAAACGTCCTGATTAAAACCCAGCGTATAGTTTTTGACGAGCGGTAAAACTCGTTGTAAGCCAGCCTGCGAGGCGGCATCGGCGGGAGCCTGAGCGCCGAGTGACGCTACGTTCGGGCGGGTATTGCGTTGCCCATCGTAGCTGAAGAAAAAGAAGGCGCGATCTGTTTTGACTGGCCCACCAAGATTTCCACCGAACTGATTGAAGTGATAGGCAGGCTTGTCAGCACTTCCCACAATCGTTTTTGAAACCGAGTCATATCTAAACCCTGCCGGAATCAACGCGGGAGCCTGCGCCGCAGCTTCAAGCCCGCCATCACGTCTCAAGCTGTTCGCATTCAGGCTTCGGTCGCGGAAAAACTCAAATGCTGTGCCGTGAAAATTATTAGTCCCTGATTTGGTCACAACATTAATGACGCCACCTGCCGCGTGACCAAATTCTGCTGAAAACGAATTGGTGTTGACCTGGAATTCCTGCACGGAGTCCTGCGAAAATTGATATGGCGCACGGCCTGATCCGGTGCGTCCTAACGCCTGACCAAAGAAATTGTTGTTATTGTCTACGCCATCAATCTGGATGCTGTTAAAAGTTCCGCGCTGCCCGCCAAAGGACAAATCGCCCTGGCGCGGATCACGCACTACGCCAGGTGTCAGTGTAGCGAAGTCGAGAAAATTTCGACCGTTCACCGGGAGTTCGTTGACGGCTTTTGAATTGACGGAGCCGCTGACGCTGCTGCGCGTAGTTTCGACGACCGAAGCAATATCTGAAACATTGATGGTCTCGCCGACGGCGGAGACTTTCAACGACAAATCAAGATTTAGTTTTTGTCCGACGGTCAGTGTCAGCCCGTTGAATTTATTTTCGGCAAAGCCACTGGCGCTGGCGGTCATTTGGTAATTGCCGGGAGGTAAGCCCGGAATGCGGTAAATGCCGTTGGCATCGGTTGTGACTTCGCGGGTCAAACCGTTGTCAGGACTTTTGATGACAACTTTGGCATTGGGTAAAACTGCGCTGTTGGCGTCAGAGACTACGCCCTCAATCGTGGCCGTTGCCGATTGTTGCGCAAGGGCCGAAATTGCCAGCAACAAAGTGAAAAGTACGGTTAACCAGAGCCACGAAAAATTACAATGTTTCATTGGATACTCCTTGAATTTTTTTCGCCACAGCGTTCAGGGCTGCGGAAGAATCATTAAATATAGTTGGGGGAGTCAAAGTAGCCGCTATCACTACTTTGCGAATAATTGCCGCTACGTTTTTCTTTACAAACAACAGCGAAATTAATTTTTCAGGCCAGCAAAGTTGAATGGTAAATCGTCAGTATTAATTTTATGTTACTGAGCTGTTTCTGATGCTAACTCACCACCACAGACACAGGCAAGCGGGGGTGAAAATATTGTCGGATGAAAGAAATCAGGCGCTAACCAAACCTGATTTGGCAGCAATAGTAATCCGCCTTTTCGCGTAGTACTATTGGCGTCCGGCAATTACCTTCAGACAACAAAACCGAGAGGCACATGAATAAATTTTTACGAATTGGGTTGGCTACTTTTTTATTATCTTTGCTGCTCGCCGCCAGCTTGTCGAGCATTCACGCAGCAGCGGGAATCAGTCTCGCGGCGCTCGACACTGCGTACACCCAAAATTTCGATACGCTGGTGAATACGGGCACGGCGGCAAGTGTCCCGGCGGGCTGGAACTTCAACGAGACGGGAACCAGCGCGAACACGACTTACACCGCCGGCACCGGTTCGTCGAATTCCGGTGATACTTACAGCTTTGGTTTCACGGGCAGCACGGAAAGAGCATTCGGTGGTGTGCAAAGCGGGAGTTTGATTCCAACCATTGGTGCATGTTTTACCAACAACACCGGAAAAATAATCACGAGTCTGGACATTGCTTACACGGGTGAACAGTGGCGACTGGGCACAACTGCACGCGCCGACAGACTGGATTTTCAGTACAGCGTTGATGCGACAAGTTTGACGACAGGCGTTTGGACAAATGTTGATGCGCTGGATTTTGCCAGCCCCAACACGGCTGCTGCGGTTGGCGCATTGGATGGCAATGCTGCGGCGAATCGGACGGCGATTAGCGCCACGATCAACGGATTGAACATCGCGGATGGCGCAACAATTTTTCTGCGCTGGAATGATTTTAATGCCACTGGCGCGGACGATGGTTTGGCAATTGATGATTTTTCATTGACGCCAAAAGGTGGCGGCGCACCACCGCCACCGCCCACAATTCTGCCTATTCATACGATTCAGGGCAGCGGCAATTCATCACCCTTTGCTACCACTTCGGTCACTGCTAAAGGTATCGTGACGGGGATCAAGTCGAACGGATTTTTTATCCAGGCAGCGATGGCTGATTACGACAACGATCCAAATTCATCAGAAGGAATTTTTATTTTCACCAGCACTGCGCCACCGGCTGCGGTTGCGGTTGGTAACGAAATTCAGGTCGCAGGCACGGTCGCAGAATTCAAACCATCAACTGATCCGAACAGTCCTCCGCAAACCGAAATTTCCAGCGTCACCGGGATTACGTTGCTTTCCAGCGGCAACGTTTTGCCCGCGCCGATTGCGCTGATTGCTGCGGATACGAATCCAAATGGAGCGCCTGACCAACTGGAAAAATACGAAGGAATGCTGGTCAGTGCGGCCTCGTTAACGGTTGTTGCGCCGACGGATGGAACAATTAGTGAAGCCAATGCGACAGCGACCTCAAACGGAATATTTTACGCCGTCATCACAGGCATTCCACGCCCTTTCCGTGAACCGGGGCTGGAAACCGCAGCAGATTTTCCGGCGACGATTCCGCGCTTTGATGGCAACCCCGAACGCTTGCGAGTTGATGGTGATGGTTTAGTTGGCGCTGAGAAACTGGAAGTCACATCCGGTGCGATTTTGACGAATGTTATTGGGCCGCTGGATTTCGGTTCGCGCACGTATACGATTTTGCCGTTGCCTGGAAATCAAACGCAGGCCAGCATTGCCGGAAACATCAGTGCGACTCCTGTTCCGGCGGCAACTGCGAATGAATTTACCGTTGCTTCATTCAACCTCGAAAGATTTTATGACACGGTGGATGACGCAGGAACGAGCGACGTAGTGTTGACGACAGATGCTTTCAATCGCCGCTTGAATAAAGCTTCGCTGGCAATTCGTAATGGGTTGCGAATGCCCGACATTATTGGCGTTGAGGAGATGGAAAATCTGACGACGTTGCAAACTCTCGCTGCGAAAATTAATAGTGATGCCGTTGCCGCAGGCGCAGGCGATCCGCAATATGCCGCCTACCTCGCGGAGGGCAACGACATCGGCGGTATTGATGTGGGGTTTTTAGTCAAAAGTGTGCGCGTCAATGTGGTCAGCGTGACGCAGGAAGGCAAAGCCACGACGTTTGTAAATCCGGCGAATGGGCAAAGTGATACGCTGAATGATCGTCCGCCGCTGCTGCTAAAAGCTACTGTAGTGTCGCCCGACTGGGTTGGGTTTCCAATTACCGTTATCGTTAATCATTTGCGTTCGCTCAACGGCGTAGACGATCCGGTTGACGGCAATCGTGTGCGCCAGAAGCGCCGCGCTCAGGCGGAGTTTTTAGCGAATTTAATTCAGGCGCGACAGCTTGCCGATCCGAACGAAAAAATA
>JANMKB010000475.1:0-6601 GCA_031371805.1 Blastocatellia bacterium
AGTTTTGCAATTAATTCCAGGGCTTGAGAACGCCGAATTTATTCGCTTCGGACAAATGCACCGCAACACCTATATTTGTTCGCCGCGCCTGCTCAGTAAAACTCTGCAAATGAAAGAACATCCAAACATTTTCTTTGCCGGGCAGATTTCCGGGATCGAAGGTTATACCGAAGCGATGGCGACCGGAATGCTCGCAGGAATGAATGCCGCCCGCCTGGCGCTGGGGCAGGAGCCAGCCGCGCCCCCACGAGCATCTGCGCTTGGCTCGCTGGTGAATTATCTGGCCCACGCTGACGAAAATAATTTTCAGCCCGCCAATACGACGTTCGCCTTGTTGCCACAACTCGAACCAGCGCTGCGAAAAAAGACAAAGAAAAAAGCTGACCGTCATCGTATTCAGGTGGAGCAGGGACTCAGGGCATTCAATGACTGGTTAGTTGAAATTGGCGAAGCAAAGGTAATGAGCGCAGAAATATGATGACAACCAACACAAGGAAAACGGAAGTCGGAGGTCGGAAGTCAGGACGAATTTTTCTTTCGCATCTCGCCCAACAAAGTCCTGCCCTTTTTACTTTTGCCTTTTGCCTTTTGCCTTTTGCCTTTTTTTATCGTCCGGCCTTTGCCCAAAGCGGCAACACTCCTAATCCAAAAACTCGCGCGCGCCAAACCTCCCAACAACCGCCTAAGCCGGGGCCACAAATTCAACTGCCCGGCCCCGGTGCAAACACCTCCAAAGCAGAACCAAAAGCAGAAGAAGAAACGCTGCGGATTGAAAGCAATCTCGTGACTATTGTGACCAGCATCGCCAATCAATCGGGGACGCCGCTCACAAAATTAGCCTTGGATGATTTTGTGATTTTGGAAGATGGGGTTGCCCAGGAAGTTGCCAGTTTCGCCCGTGATGAAGAGATTCCGCTTCGCCTGATTATGCTTTTTGATGTAAGTTCGAGCGTCAAAAATCAGCTACGATTCGAACGCCGCGCCGCTGCTAAATTCTTTGAGCGCTTGCTGCGCCCACAGGATCAGGCTGCGCTGTTTGCTGTCTCAACCGATGTCACAGTTATTCAGGAATTTACCAATAAACCGCGTGCGCTCACCGAGGCGACGAAGTTGTTACAAGCCAAAGGCGCGACTTCGCTTTATGACGCAGTTTATTTGGCAGCAGGCTATTTAAAACTCGCCCAGGGGCGGCGCATCATCGTGATTGTTTCTGACGGAGGAGACACCACGAGCCGCTACAAATTGACCGACGCCTTGCAACAAGCCCAAAGTTCAGATGTCGTTATTTTTAATGTCTTCACCGGAGTTCTGGCAAATTCGCAAAACATTCGTGACCTCGCGGCTGAACGGGCCATGCAAACGCTGACAGCAGAAACTGGCGGCGAAGTTTACCAGCCGCTGATGGCACTCAACGGCAATGAAATTGACGAAGAGCAATCACTCAAAAACCTTGATGAAGTCTTTACCAAATTAGCCGACCAACTCCGCACCCAATACACTTTACGTTTTTATTCGACGAATGATGCTCACGATGGCAAGTATCGAAAATTAACGGTCAGGGTAAAAAAATCCGGGTACAAAGCCAAAGCCAGAGCGGGCTATTACGCACCAAAAAGCTGAGATTAAATTATTGGAAGTGAAATAAAAAAAGGACTGAGTTTGACCTCAGTCCTTTGTCGCTGCTTACGTTGCAGACTACTTCAATTCCTAAGTTGCCTTATGGAGCAGTAAGAACTGGGCCATTATAGAACAGGCAATCCGGCATAAAGATCGGCACCGTCAATGTGCCAGGTCCCGTCTGCGTTTTGTGCAGAGTACGAATGCCGCTGAAGAAGTTGGCGTTTGAAGTCATCAACAGACCGACTGCGCCAGTGACGTTGAAGCGGATGGTTCCGACTTCACCCTTCGGAATCAGGCTGCCCAGAGTTCCGCTGACCTTGGGATTGGTCGCATCAATGATATTGGAAGAGAGGCATCTGCCACCAAAGAAAGGCGAGTAGCTGCGCAGTGCTTCGTGCCCGTTGTAGACTAAACCTGTGCCAATCTGCGTTGTGCCGCCGTTGAGATTGCCGCTAAAAGCATTACCAACGATACTGGCCAGGATCACGCGTTGATTGACCGCATCCAGGGGGCTTTGGATATCCACCGCAAACGCGGTTGGCACCATATCCAGCGTCGTGCCATTGAAGTTGATGGCAGCGGTATTCCCAGCGGCGCTGACCGTGCCAATGGGCGTACCGATCGGAGCAGGTGACGCAAAGGATTCGGCGCCGTAGTTGCCCACATATACGCCGTCCCTGACAAAACCGTTGCCAATCAGGCCATTGTAGGAAATCGGGACGCCCATATTGTTGACGGCATAGGCAATGACGTAGCCGCTGTTTTCCGGGTCAAATTGCGAAGCTTTCCAGTCAATGCTGGCATTGGGCGTCAAGCAGACATACTGGTCCAGTTCGGTGCAGGTCGCCCCGTCCATAAACAGGAAGTGGACGTTGATGCCAAATTTACCAAGATTGGTGAGGGTCAGACGCGTGTCAACGCCGGTCTGGGCGTTACTGCGGTAATAAGGATACACCAGCAATGAGCCGGGTTTCTGATCGCTGACTTCGATCACGTTCGTGTTGGTGCTGGCATTGCCGACCGTTGTATTGGAAGGAAGCGGTTGACCAAATGAGACAGAAGCAATGCCGATGACAGCCATCAGCACTAAGATAAACTGTGTGAGTTTATGTGAGGTTCGCATGGAAGTTTCTCCTTGTAATGTAAACATAGATTGAGTTGAGAATAGAGATACAGCGAGCGATAAACCCCTGCTCCATCAGACCAACGATCCTTGCTCTGATGAGTAATTTGCGATAAAACTTTAGTGCCACCAAAGCTCTAACGCAGCAGCAGAAAAATTTACCAACTCGTGTAAAAGTTATCCAGTGAGAAAAAAATTGCTTGTCGGAGGCATAATTAATGAATCAAAATACGAAAGTACTGATCAATAAATTGCCGGAGAGAAATAACAAACCTTCAGGATTCTGAGTTGCCGGTTGTGAGGAAGATTCGTTAACAACGGGATTTTACCTTTTTCTATGATGAAGTCAATATATTTTTATAATGTTTAATGAAATTATTTTCACTTTCTGCCCCAAACAATAATTTCCACAGCTCCTTGCAATCAAATAACTGCTATGTTAGCCTCAATAAATACTAAAGATTGACAGTCAACACCGCGTTAAGTACTGAAAATAAAGTAGTTTATTATCCAAGCTCAGGCGTTATTCTGAGCCTTCCGCAGGTGGAAAAGCTGTGTTATTGAAATAAACGTAAAGCTTTATCTTGCGGCAATTTTGCGAACCGCAGGCCAGCATTTTCCTTACGCTTTCCGTGGAGTCGCTATGCAGTCCTCTAAGGTTTGGGAATCCGTCCTTTCAGCAATCGAAAAAAAAGTTAATCATGAAAGTTTTACCACTTGGTTTAAACCAATCAATTTCATTCGTCACGATCAAAATGTTATTCATTTGAGCGTTCCTGATCGTGTTTTTGAAGATTGGATACTTAATAATTACCGGGATGTTTTTGAAGAAGCTCTTGAGGAAAACGATTTAACTGATAACGAGATAATTTTCGATTTTTCTTTAACGTACTCACCGCAAAGCGCAGTGGGAGAAGAATCTGTGGTGAAGAACTGGCTTGGCTCTCCCACCAATAATAATTTAAATGAGTCTATTGATCCTCCTAAACAACCTCAAAAAACCACTCTCACGGAATTTGTTGACTTAGAGCCGTTGGAGTTTCCGCTTAATCCCAGATACACATTCGATACCTTTGTTGTTGGGTCTTGTAATCAATTTGCTCATGCCGCAGCTTTGGCCGTTGCCGAAACTCCATCAAAAACATATAACCCTCTTTTCATTTATGGCGGTGTAGGTCTGGGTAAAACCCATTTAATGTGTGCCCTAGGTCAAAGAATTAAATTGAATAACCGACATCTGCGGCTCTCATATATCTCTGCCGAAAAGTTCATGAATGAACTAATCAACGCCATCAGATATGACAAGACAATGACTTTTCGGGAAAAATATCGCTCTATTGATATTCTTCTGATTGATGACATTCAGTTTATTGCCGGGAAAGAAAGAACACAGGAAGAATTTTTTCATACGTTTAACGCTCTTTATGATAATCAGAAACAGATTGTTATTTCATCAGACTGCCCTCCACGCGAAATTCCTACGCTTGAGGAAAGACTGCACTCCAGATTTGAATGGGGCTTAATTGCGGATATCCAACCGCCTGATCTGGAAACCAAAGTTGCAATCCTAAGAAAGAAAGCTGAGACTGATCAAATTGATTTACCTGATAACGTAGCGCTATTTATCGCCAGTAAAATCAAATCCAATATCCGCGAACTGGAAGGGTCACTGGTTCGTTTAACCGCATTATCATCTTTACGTGGTGAGCCAATTTCAATTTCCTTAGCCCAGGAAGCATTAAAAAATATTGTTGAAGAAGAAGATCGTGCTGTAACTATCGAAAATATCCAGAAGGTTGTAGCAGATTATTACAACATGCGGGTCGCTGATTTGAAGTCAAAATCCAATTCCAGGAATATTGCTGTTCCACGTCAGGTAGCGATGTATCTTTGTAAAAATTTAACGAAAGCAAGCTTGCCAGAAATTGGCAGAGAATTTGGTGGAAAGCACCACACAACCGTAATTCATAGCATTAATAAAATTAGAGAGCTTTATGAACAAAAAGGCAGTTTCCACAGGCTTATTAACAGCCTAATTGATAGCTGTAAATAGGTTTAGCTGACTTTTCCACGAAGGGGACTGTGGATGGCCTGTGGAAATTGAGGAAAACTAAGCACGAAGCAGTTTTTTCCACAGATAACGAATTTTTCAACATATTTTCCACAATGTTTTCCACAGCGTTTTTACCAAATAAAGTTATTTATTTACAATAACTTATATTTATTTTTCCACATTTCCACAGGCCCTACTACTACTACTAGATATATAGATGTAACTTATGTATTAGAATATTTAGTAAAAGGTATCAGGTTGAAGGAGGAAGCAAATGCACCTAAAAATTAGTAAAACTAATTTTCTGAAAGAACTAAATTTTATTCAGGGAGTAGTTGAAAAGAAAAATACGATTCCAATTCTCTCTAGTTTATTACTCGAAGCCGCGCACGGAAACCTAAATATAAAAGGAACAGATTTAGATGTTTCTATCAGTACAAATTGTGAAGCTGAGGTTTTAAGCGAAGGATCAGTTTGTATCCAGGCTAAAAAAATATTTGAAATTGTTAAAGCTTTACCTGAAGCAGAGATTGAAATTAAATGTGGCGAGAATGATCAGGTAAATATTGTTTGTGAGCGATCCAGATTTAAAATGCTGGGACAAACCAAAAGTAACTTTCCTGAGATTCCTGAATTCAAATCGGCAGCCGGTCTTTTACCCGCAGACTTATTTCGAACGTTTATCGCAAGAACGATCTTTGCTGCTACTAATGAGGAGTCCCGCTATGCACTCAACGGTGCGAAGTTTGAACTTTCAAGTAAAGGTTTAAAAATGATTGCCACCGATGGACATCGCCTTTCATATATTGAAAAGAAAGGTAACTTCGGAGAGGATTTGAAAGTTGAAGCCATCATTCCTAAAAAGACTTTAACCGAGTTGATTAAATTAAGTTCCGAAACCGAAGAAACGGTCGAGTTTAATAAAGACGACAATCATTTATTTTTCAAATTTGGCAAACGACTGTTAGTTTCGAGAATGTTAAGTGGACAGTTTCCAAATTACGAAATGGTTTTGCCAAAGGGAAACAACAATTCTTTTGTCATTGAAAGTAATCGGATTGCGGCGGCTGTCCGGCGAGTGGCTTTGATGGCTGATGAGCGTTCGCACGCAATTAAATTTGATCTTTCAAACGGTCAATTGAATATTACTTCTCAGGCCTCGGATGTCGGAGAAGCCGGAGAGACAATTCCGGTTGAATACACCGGCGATTCTCTGACTTCTGGATTTAACGCACAATACGTTAATGATTTTTTTGGCGTGATTAATGACGGAGAAGTCAGATTTGAATTCAAAGATGGAAACTCTCAGGTTCAGTTAGTTGCCTTGTCAGATACGAATTACGATTTCAGGTATGTGATTATGCCGATGAGGTTATAGAAGTTTTATTAGCCAGGTTTAATACTTTTATGGCTGGAACATTGGGAACATTTATGGAGGGGCATCGTTATTAATTGCACGGGTGAACCTCCTGATAGTTGGCGACCATAGGCATTCTGGGGTGGGTTTAGAAGCTATGGTCGCCCATTTTTTATTTTTCTTTACCAAGCATTTTTCTTTCTGAAGCGGATAGCAGGTATTCATCAAGATTTAGGACAATCATTCCACCAGCATCGCTGAAGCCTTGATCCAATCCAAGTTTTCGCCTTTGGGAACGCCGCCAATAAAAGAAAGTCCCTCCGGCAAATACGCCGGAAAAATTTGTTTTTCCCCCCAAAATTCAAATCCATTAAAATGTTGCAACGTTTAAGCGACCGGTTTGGATCACTTCATTGACGACATAAGGATCAGGCGGTCGGCGATCCAT
>JANMKB010000484.1:0-2390 GCA_031371805.1 Blastocatellia bacterium
ACGGTAATCCCCAGGCCATCGCGGACCGATTCAAGCCCCAAAAATCCCGGCATCGTCGCGGCCAGTTCTTCCATGCGCTGCGCTATTGCACCATAACCCTGATCGCCTTCCGTGCGCCGCGAAGTGAAAATTACGGCGTAGTATGGAGGTTCAGGAGTAGTTGCGATTTTAGTTGTTTCAGCCATCTCGGACATTAATAAATTCCTTGTAAAACTGTTTATTTAAGGCGCGGGTCAAAACGATAAGGTTGGGGGAGGCCAATTTTAATAGCGCGGAAATCGGGATGCTCCGGGTTCAATAAATAATTCCATTCAAACTGAATAATAACTGATGGCACACCAAGAATTGCGGCCTGGCCTGCCAGTAACCATTGCATCCCAATTTCGCGTAACTCTGGCAAAGCTGGAATCGAATCCCAGTTTTCAGGCAGGTCATGAATTACTAAATGTTGTATCGGTAAAGGTGCGGGGATTTCGGCAGGAATCGCTGCATAACTTGAGCGTGGCAGCAAATCGCTATCGGTATGAACCAGAGTTTCCAGGGCAGCAAGCGCAGCGGAGGAGGATGTATACACCACGCGGCTTCCTGCCTGATGCCAGCGCCCGGATTCCAGGCGCGCACCTTCTCCGCTGTAAGCCGTAGCCGCATATTTAGTCTTGGAAATCCGCCAAACCTGCATTAGCTGTAAATCCCGTATTCCAGTCGCCGTAACACGCTTTCGACTTCGCGTGCGCCTTCTTCTGTATCCAGTAATTCCATCGGCAACAATCCGCCCAGCGCTGTGTTGGAGCGTTCCAGCCAGCGACTGGTCACCTGGGGGTCTTCAAACACGGCATCGCCCAGTGCTACGACGCGAGCAAATCGGGCGATCTTTTGGGACTCATCAGTGGAAAGTTTTCTCTGTTTTTTGCGCCGCTCCATTGTCCGCGCTGATAAATTGACTGCCGCAAAAATACGGAGTGCAGAGAAGCCTGTATGCTTCACTAATTGCGTAATAGTGGCATAGCTCAACCCGGAACGCAGGGCCAGGGCCAGCTCTAAATTGTTTGCGGGTGGGCGGCTCCCTTTTTTGCCAACGTTACCTAAGACTGCAATGATTTGATATGTTTCGAGCATTTTACAACCTTCCTCATTTGCGTAGATTATCACCGCCATCTGGCAAACTTGTCAACTTTAATTCGCGTTCCTGGCTTGCCAGCAGGGTTCGACCGGATTGACTAAGGATGATCGAAATTGCGGGATTATTTTGTTGCTGCCAAAATATTAGCGGAGTACTATCGCGCCTGTCTCAGAATTATTCAGAAAAATAAAAGGAATACTATGAAATACTGTTTCCTGGGAATTACGTTTATCGCCTTGATCATCTGTACCTCCGTTTCAGGTCAGCCAATACCGATTCCTACAAAGCGCACGATTCAGGGAACGGTTGAGGTTGAAAACGATTGCCCGGTTGCCTTATTCGATGCCAGCTTTGAAGCTCTTGAAGATCAACCGCTACCGTATCGCTCAGTGATCCATCAACCACAAGTGAAGATCACGAATAACTCTGGTCGAGACATCGAAAGAGTCGGGTTAGCTTTCATTCTGGAAGCCGATAACGGCGGCATGATGATTGGCACAGCAACAGCAGATAAAATAAAAGCAGGTGAAATGCGCTCAGCAATGGGGATGGCAGCGATTAGTGATTCAAATAAGCCAAAAGTGGATACAACAACACTAAAGGTTCGGATCACTGGAATATCGTTTAGTGATGGAAGCAGATGGGTACCTCCTCGCTCTAATGACGTTCTTTTTGTAATGCGAACATTACATCAGCGAGAAACTCCTTTAATACTGATGAATTGTAAAGATATTGAAACGAATCCTCATATGAAACTACGAATTAACGCTGAAAATATCGTAGCTTATCGTTTGGGGATTGTTAAAGACACGGCAAATGAGTTTACTGTAAAGCTTGCAGAGTGGAGAACTCCTGATGCTGCCAACCTGGTGAAAGGCAAAGAGATAGAAATCAGTACTGCTGCTAATCAGACGGGCATAAACACGGGAGATATTTTCAAACTGGAATATTTCACCAGATACAGCCGAACGGGTCATTCAATGAAGCTTCCTCACGGCGTGGCGTTTTTTGTAGCGGCAGTAAAATTTGCTGATGGGCAGGTCTGGCAGCAGGACTTGCGACGCGAGTTTCTGGTCTGGAACGAATAAATATGCTCATCCACAATCGCAAAGACTCCAAAATTCTCCACACGCCGCACGGCTCCGAAATTCGCCCGCTGATGGATCGGACGATTGCTCCGATTACGCAATGTAGTTTAGCCGAAGAAATTCTGCCGCCGGGGAAAACTGTGACTCCGCATCAGCACGAAGTCCTCGAAGAAATTTACTAT
>JANMKB010000487.1:0-1875 GCA_031371805.1 Blastocatellia bacterium
TACCGAGGCTACGGATGCTGTGCCCCATGAAGGAGCCCAGCAGTATGCAGATAGCGTCTACGGCAGACACGATGAGGAATAGCAGTAGGTTCTTCAGCGCCATACAATTCAATATCAACAGTCACCAAAGATCATATCGCAGCATGACGCTGGGCTTCAGCGGCGCGCACGAACCGCCGCCAGCGACAAGCCTTGCATGAGAGACATGCTAATTGCGCGTCCGCTGCATGCCTTTGTTATGTTGCCTTGGGGTCTGGTACTTGAAGATCGCGGCTGATTTTGCTCGCGAGCTAATCTTTGATCTCACGATGTCGTGGAACATCGATGGACGCTTGAGCAGCGCGATTGACATAGACCGTGTGCTTCTTACCCTCGCGCAAGAATTCGCATCCGTGTTCTTCAAGATGGCGAAGGAGAGCCTTACGCTTCATGCTGCTGAAAGAGAAACGGCTTCTCAAATTACCTCTTGCCCCTGAATCCGCTCTTCTGCCAAGGCACGATTCGCCTCAAGGGTAAGCAAAATCGCCTCTTTCAAATTGGCCCGAACCTCTTCAAGTGTTTCGCCTTGGGTATTTGCTCCGGGCAACTCTTCAACGAAGCCGATGAATCCCTGGGGCACCTTCTGGAACACTTTGGTTAGCTTTAGATTCATGCTGCCACCTTAAGCCATTTGCTTCCCGACTGTCCAACTATCGACTGACAAAGATAACGGTTGAGTTGACGCGGCGGCGCGATTGCTTTTTCCAATACCTGTTTTAAGGAGGAGACATCCGCGTGAGCATAGTTTATGTCGGACTTGATCTGGGGTCGAGTGCTTTTCACCAAGTAGCAATCGGCAGTGATGGCTCAGTAACAGTCAATCGCAACTTTACTACCAGCGAACTGAATCTGAGAAAGGCTTTCGCTGATGTGCGTGGTAAATTCACGTACATCTGGAAGCGGGCAACATACCTGACTGGCAGGAAATGCAAAACAAAAACAATTGATAAGATGGTGTGAATGGCAAGCAGCTCGGTGTCTGGTTAGCAAACTCGGTGACGCAACTTGAATCGCCAGCCGGCGTGGAGGCGGGGTCCCCGCGCGGGCAGCCCGCGTGGGGTGCTCATAACCAGCCCTCCGGAGTCAATCTCGACTTTGGCGGCACGGGAGATCTCTACGCTTGACTCCGACTTTCATACCCGATTTGTTCGGCAACAGTCGCGGAGGAACGCGTCAACAACCGGGATAATAAACGAAAGACGTATCGATTTGTAGAACGTTGCGACCATTTATGAATTTACGCAATGTGCCACGTAACAAAATGGCTCCGGTATCTGGAGTTTGCTCCGCAAAGTTTCCTGTGCCCAGAAAAGTTCCCGCGAAATCGTAATGCACTCCGTGAATGCGCACGGTTGAGAATTTGAGATGTCGCTGCGTCACGGAGACCGACGCGAATCGGTGCCACGGTTGGACACCGCGAACTTGTCCCCACGCCAAAAGCCGCCCGCGCCTGTGGCGAACCTGTAGAACGAATTGTAGGGATTGTTCGGATCCGTGTGGCCGGTCAACCGGATGATAATCGCCAGATGGGTTAAAGACGGCAGCATGATTCGTCGAGCGCTGGGCACAAACCCCATTTGTCACGAGAAGCAGAAGTGCGCAAGAAAAGATTTGCCTTACCATGTCAAGAGGTGTTGCCGAACGGTGGCCTTTGTATGTTGACCAAAGTGTGCGGAAGCAGCAAATATCTGCTTCAGCCCATAGGCACCGGAGAAGCTGTGGTGGCCTTAAGACTTCCAAGTCTGAAGCTGAGATTGAGCTCCCGGTGCCACCAATTTGCGAGCGCCATCGAGACCGGACAGTATCTGAAGCCGCTTCTGCGAAGCTGAGCTTGCA
>JANMKB010000490.1:0-7669 GCA_031371805.1 Blastocatellia bacterium
GCACACGGCGATGAGCCATCGTTTCGCCTGCTATATGAGCGCCATCGTGACAGCATTTTTCGCTTTGCTTATCGCATGTTGCAGTCAATCGAATTAGCCGAAGAAATTACCCAGGATTGTTTTCTGGGACTGATCAAAAAACCTGCGCGGTTTGATGCGACGCGGGCCAGTTTGAAAACTTATCTCTGCGCGGCGGCTCGCAATCAGGCGATGAAACAGTTTCAGAAAGCCGGAAATGAAACGACTTTCGATGAACTAATTGGCGAACCAAAAACGTCCGAACACTGGAATCCGTTGCAGCAAATTATCAACGAGGAATTAGCTGTCATCGTCCGTCAGGCAATTGCTGAACTGCCGCCGCTGCAACGTGAAGCAATTATTTTGTTTGAGTATGAAGATTTGAGTCTGGCGGAAATAGCGTTGATTGTGAAGGCTGATGTCGGGACGGTGAAATCACGTTTGCATCGTGCGCGTGAAAGGCTCCGGCAAATGCTCGCGCCATATTCAACTTAGCAAATTATTGAAATGGAGCAAGCAAATTGCTCACTGAACAAAAGCTGTGGGGAGCGTAAACGTCTCGCTTGCCAGTTAACAACTGCTCACGCGAGAGTTGGTAGGTAAACAAGAGAGCTGGCAAGCGAGGCGCTTACGCTCCCCGCATAAAAGTCATCGTAGTAAAAGATTATGGGTAACGCAAATTATCAAAACAAAAAACCGGAATTAAGGGAAGCCCTGAAAACCTGGCAAACGCCGGATGTCACGCCTGAATTTGATCGGCGTGTCATGAATGCTTATCGCCAGCAGATGAATCGTGTGCCTTTCTGGAAGCGGTTTTTCACTTCATCAATTCGTGTTCCGATGCCGATTATTGCGGCACAGGCCTTGTTGTTTTTGATCGCGGGTGGGGCCGTTATCGCTTCACTCGGAAACATCGGCAATGCCCCGCTGCCAGTGGCGCAAAGTTCAAATAAAGCCGAAGTCAGCGCAGCACCAGTCAGCGCAGCAGAAATTCTCACGCGCCCTGTTTATCCAGGCAGGAAATTGCCAGCCAGCAAAAGTACATTGCCACGGCGGCAGGCAGCAAATGCTCCCGAAGTGTCAGAAACAGCGTCCCCAGCCCTCACAACTTTACCCTTCATTGAGCCAGTTGCGACACCGCAAATCAGTCACGCAATCGCCCCAAATCTTGCCGCGTTGAGTTGGGAACATCGCGCTGAACTGCCCCCGATATTACTCAATTTACCGGAAGCGGCTTTCAATCCAGAGTCATCGTTTGTGCCGCCAAAAATAAGCAACAGTGTTTCGCCATTTAATTACAACGTAAAACCATCAGAACCAGCGCCAATGAGATTGACTAAATTTGCGACACTGACGACTGGTTTTATGGTGCGGATGATTGACGGCAAGCCAACGCGCTTTTTCGCGCGCTTCGTCCCCTGGAAAACCAGATCGTTCGACGAAGAAAATAATAACAATCAAGCCCTGCTGTATCGCAAGCTCAATGCAAAATTTATGCTGACATCTTTTGGAGACACTTGCGGCGCTCAATTCTCGCGCTAATCAATCTGGAGGTCAGATGAAGAAAATAATTTTTATATTTATACTATTAATTTTTTTGACTCTTCCTTGTTTGGCACAAACGGAAAAGACGCCAGTCCCGCGTGACGGGGTTGGCGCTGAAGCCAGAATCGCCATTGTTCATGCCTCCGCTTTCAATTCTGAAATCAGCGAAATGAGCGCCAGAATTGACACGCTGAGCGCGGAGGTCAAGCCGAAACGAAAAGAAATTGAGATTTATCAGAAACAGATTGAGGACATCAAAAATAAGCTGCAACTAAAAAAACCGGTAGTGGATGAGGCAATCAGAGAGCAATGGCTTGAGCGGGGTCAGGAACTTGAGAAAGCAATCAAACAAAAATCAGAAGCGTATGAAGCCTTCCTGCAAAAACGCGGTGAAGAATTAATCCAGCCAGTCCAGCAAAAAATTCTCGAAGCGCTCAAAAAATATGCCACGGCGCATGGTATTTCCATTGTTCTTGATGGCGACGTGACAATTGATAACATCCTCGTTGCGTCGGTGGAGCGGATCATAGACATCACTGACGATTTCATCAAAGAATACAATCAGGCCAATGAGCAAGAGGCCGGATCATCAGCCACTAATAATTGAGCAGTACCAGGTAAATCAAGTTTTTGCGTGTCCAATAAACTTTAGTTAGGCTATATTGGTTAGGAAAGTGTGCAAAATTATGATTTATAAGCGAGTTACCCAATAGCTCTAATGACCGGACTTATGCTTTAGGGTAATGAAGCCCAATGCGCCGCTGCTGATGGTAAACGACAACGTGCGCTACGCCGGCGCAAGCATTTCGGTAGATTTAATTTTATCGTGCCTCGCTGAGCAACCTGGGTTTCAACTTGAGAACATCCCTGGGTTGCCAAACGGAAAAGGTAATAAGCTGGCTTTGTAATCTTTAGGCCATAATTCCAATCCAACCGGCTTTTCATTGAACAATTACAGGAGCCATCCCATGCCGCCATTGATTTGCCTTATCACATGCGCCCTTTGTTTATTACTGGCGCCCTTCATTCACGCACAATCGCCTGATGCACCACGCCCCTTGCTTGCCAATATAGCTAACGCGAATATTGATCCGACGCCTTATCTTATCAGTGAAAAATATGATGGTGTGCGCGGATTGTGGGATGGGAAAACGCTGCGCACGCGGGCAGGCAATGTCATCGCTGCGCCGGATTGGTTTCTGGCGAAATTGCCGCAGCACGCACTTGATGGCGAGTTGTGGGTTGCGCGCGGGCAGTTTGAAAAGGCGTCGGGATTTTTGCGCAAAGCTGTGCCAATAGATGACGAATGGCGGCAGGTCAAATACATGGTGTTTGAATTGCCAGACGCGCCGGGGACGTTTGCCGAGCGTTATGAGCAGCTCAAAAAAATTGTCGCGCAAGCCAGGTTTGCGCAACTCGTTTTGGTCGAGCAATTTCACCTCGCTGACAATGCGGCGCTGCAAAGCAAGCTCAAAGAAATCGTCAAAGCGGGTGGCGAGGGACTGATGCTCCATCGCGCTGATGCGCCTTATATTACAGGTCGCAACGATGCGCTGCTGAAATTGAAACCACTTGATGACGCGGAAGCTACCGTGATTGGCTATGTGCCAGGCAAGGGAAAATACGAAGGTAAAATGGGAGCGTTGCGAGTCGAAACAGCAGACGGTAAACGCTTTCAAATTGGCACAGGGTTTACCGACGCCATCCGTGCTAACCCGCCTGCTGTTGGTACGCTCGTGACGTATACCTATCGCGGCTACACAAAAAAAGGACTCCCGCGTTTTGCCAGTTATATGAGAGTGCGTGAAAAGTTTTGAAATATACCGTAGAGCGTATTTCTGGAGCGGGTTTCAGTTGAGTCTATGGATGGCATGGGGAGATGAAATTTGAGTAGAAACCACTTCTATCAATTTCAATTAACAAAAAAACAGCCATAAGTAACACCAAATCTTTTTCTCCTTTAATTTCCTTTTCATTGGAAAACTGTGTTGATTCGGAGTTTCCAACAGACAGAAATTTAACTTTTTGTTGCCATCTGTATTCCTCCCTTCCGGTTGCCCACCGGAAATATACATGGCGTTGCAAACTTTCAGGCGATTGAGGACCCGAATCATGCGTTATTTTCCACTGCCCCGGTTGCTCTTGCCGGTTCTTGTCGTTGCCACACTGGTGACCTTCAGCTTCTTTATCTCGAATTCATTTAGTACCCACGCCTCACACAATGACGAAGCTAAACTTGATGCTGATTTGCGAAAGCTTTATCGGCAGCGTTCAGGCTTTGATCAGGCGGCGCTAACTGAAGAGCGAAAATCTCTGCGCGAGCGGATCAGATTCGATGAAAAACAAAATTCGGTGGGAGTCATCATCAAATTGAGCGATGACAGCGAAGCTGGAGGCAAAGAAATTGAGGCCAAAGGTTTTCACCTTCGCGCCCGCTTTGGTGATGTAGCCGTTGTGGATGTAGCCCTCGAAGATTTGCCCAGGCTGGCGATGCTGGGCGCAGTCAAAAATATCCAGGCAGCAAAATATAAAACAATCCTGCGCGATCAATCGTCAGCTTTTAGCTTGCAGCCATCCGCTTTTATCAATGACTCTGCGAACACTGCGATCAATGCCCCGCAGGCGCGGACAAATTTTAATGTGAATGGAAGCGGCGTGATTGTCGGAATGATTGATTCGGGGATTGACTGGCGGCATCAGGATTTTCGCACGGCAGATGGCAAAACACGCATCAAGGCTTTGTGGGATATGAGCGACACCACTGGCACTGGTTCGGGCGGTGTAGGCCGCGTTTACACAGAAGCAGACATTAACGCCGCGTTGCAAAATAATGGAGCCGTTAATGAACGCGATCCGAATGGCCACGGCACCCATGTCGCCGGGACAGCCGCTGGCAACGGACTTGGGACAACTCCTTCAATTCCAGTTGGAACGTTCGCCGGAGTTGCCCCCGCCGCTGATTTGATTGTCGTCAAAGCCACCCGCAGCACAAATGAGCAGGCGACGTTTGCGGATGATGATGTCATTGCGGCGATGTCGTTTGTGCGTAATCAGGCGACGGCGCTCAATCAACCTTTTGTGATTAACCTCAGCCTGGGGGGACATTTCAGCGCCCACGATGGTACTGACCCGATTGAACTGGCAATTGATAATTTGCTCAGTTCAGGAACCGGGCGACAGGTTGTTGTCGCGGCAGGCAACGAAGGCAATGCCGGAATTCATGCGGGAGGAATTCTGGCTGAAAATAGTGAAGTGACAATTCCTTTCACGGTGACAAGCAGGGCGCAGGGAATGCTGGCGGTGTATCAGGGCGCTGATACGATAAGCGCGAAAATTATCAAACCTAATGGCGCAGTGGTTGGGCCGGTGGCGCTGTACGATTTAATTACCGGCGACAGTGATGTTGAATTGGAAAATGCTCCCGGCGAAATGGCAACCAGCCCGAAAGCAGTCATTGTCACTTTCAAGCAGAGACTCGCAGGCACCTGGAAACTTGTTCTGAGAGGGACGCGCATCAACAATGGTCGTTACGATGTCTGGACGCAGGATGCCGGGGAAACACAACTTGATGCAAGTGTCCGCGATGGAATGTGCAGTGTAGCATCACCCGCCACGACACGACGCGGCATCAGCGTTGGTAATTTTGTTAGTAAAACTGATTACGTTGATATGAATGGGACGCCCCGCAATCGAACCGGGCAGGGAAGCGCAGGACAGTTAGCGATTAGTTCCAGCAGCGGGCCTTCGCGCGATGGACGGTTAATGCCCATGCTGGTTGCGCCAGGCAGTTATCTGGCTTCAACGCGGTCGGCTGATTACACAATTGATTCATTTTCCGGTGGAGCCGTTCCCGCTGAGTTTTTGACCAACGATGGCGGCAAACATTATGTGGCGTTTGGCTCCTCAATGTCCGCCGCGACCGTTACCGGGACAGTTGCGTTGATGCTGCAAGCCAATCGCAATCTTAGCCCGGATCAAATCAGGCGCTTACTAATTCGTACGGTTGGTCATGACAATTTCACTGGCGCGGCGGCGAGTCCGCAATTTGGTTACGGCAAACTGAATGCGTTGGAAGTGGTCAGGGCTGCGGCTGAAAATATTGCAGCCGCAGAAATTATCAGTGTTTCCGGGGCGAGCTTTGGGCCTGAAGCTGTGGGTGCACCCGAAATGATTATGTCAGGATTTGGCGCGAATCTTTCTGGCGCTACGGCTGCCGCGAGTTCTCTGCCACTGCCCACCACACTGGCTGAGGTTAGCTTGCGCGTGACAGACAGTGCAGGCGTGACGCAACTGGCACCATTATTTTATGTCTCGCCTGCACAAATTAATTATCTGATTCCAACGACCGCTGCCGTTGGAACAGCGAAAATTGAGATCGTCAAAACTGATGGCAGTGTGCTGGCGCGTGGTTCGGTAAGCGTGAATACAGTTTGGCCGGGAATGTTTTCGACATTGCAAAATGGGCGCGGAATCGCAGCGGCGGATGTCTTAAGAATTAAAGCCAATGGCGATAGAAGCTACGAATCCATTAATAATCCCATCAATCTTTCTAACGCAAGTGACAAAATTTATTTACAGCTTTACGGTACAGGATTGCGTGGGCGCAGCAATCTTAACCAGACGAAAATTACGCTGGGCGGAACTCCGTTAGCAGTTGAATATGTCGGCTCACAAAATTTCTATGCTGGTGTGGATCAAATTAATGTCGTGCTGCCGTCCAGACTGGCCGGGCGCAATCGGACGCTGGATTTAGTTATTTATGTAGATGGCTGGGCGGCGAATATTGTGCAATGCAAAATTCAGTAGTTGTCAATTGGCGGTCGCCAGTTGTAGCATCAACCAATGACTAACCACCAATTGCCGCTGGACGGAATTTTAATTGTCGACAAACCCGCTGACTGGACTTCGCACGATGTCGTCGCCAAAGTCCGAAAAATTTGCCAGACCAAACGCGTCGGGCATACCGGAACGCTTGACCCTTTCGCCACCGGAGTTTTAGTAATTTGCCTGAATCGTGCGACGCGGCTTGTGCAATTTCTGACGGGTGAAGATAAGGAATACCTGGCGACGATTCGTTTTGGCTTTGCGACTGACACTGGCGATTTGACTGGCACACCGCTAACCGAACCCACCGCAACTGATCACCTCAAACTAAATCTCATTGAAGAAGCGCTTAAATCTTTTCGTGGTCGCATCCAACAAATTCCGCCGATGTACTCAGCGAAAAAAATTGGCGGCGTGAAGCTGTACGAAATGGCGCGGCGCGGCGAAGAAATTGAACGTCAGCCAATCGCGGTTGAAATCAAAGAACTGGCGTTGCTTGAACAAATTTCAGGGGATAGTCTTTTTACGATTCGCGTCGTCAGTTCAGCCGGGACATATATTCGCACCTTAGCCGAAGACATTGGAAAAAGGTTAGGCATCGGCGCACATCTCCAGAGTTTGCGCCGCACCAGGGTTGGCAATTGTGTTTTGCGCGAGGCTGTCACGCTTGAGCAATTAGCTGAAATTTCCAGCGGAGGAAAATTGCCGGATGTCTTAACCTCCATGGCGAAATCTTTGCTGCTGCCAGCGGTGCAAATCAACGAAACTGAAAAAGGCATGGTGCAGCATGGACGTGCTGTTCAGCGAGAAGGGCAATGGCTGTCAGGTGAAAAGCTGAAGCTGGTTAATAACGATGAATTAATCGCGATTGCCAAATTCAACGCCGCAACCAAAATCTTACAGCCCAAAGTCGTTATCACTTAAATATTGACAAATTTCGAGCAAATAAACTGCCGTTAATTGTTAATCCTGCCTTGTTTAGAACTTCGGACGATTCCCGTCTTTTTCACTTAAAATGCTGAAAATAACATGCTTGTCTCGTAGTGGCGCGAGCCGAAAAAACTGTGGCACTGTACTTGCCAAACAGATAGCCAGAAGCCGGAAAGATGGCTTCAAGCTTTCGAGACTACCTGCCGCTGGAGTGCGAGAAATTCGCCGCAACGACAGCCAAACACAAATTCAGTTTTTAGGAGACAGTAACTATTATGAAGAAAGAACAAGGTTTTTCACTGATCGAATTGTTGATCGTTGTTGCGATCATTGGCATCATCGCCGCCATCGC
>JANMKB010000494.1:0-3649 GCA_031371805.1 Blastocatellia bacterium
AGCGCCTGATTTAATTCTTCGTTGCCGCCCAGAACATTAACGTTTTCCCAGAATTCCTGACGCAACGCCGGAATTAATTCCAACGCTTCCTTCAAGCCTTTTTCGTTGCGACCCATGCCGCATTTGTCCCACATGATTTTGCCTAGTTCACGATGGAAATCACGCGGCGTCCGTTTGCCACGAATCGAAAGCAATTTATTGACACGGTTGTTGATGTCTTCTTCCGCTTTTTTGAATTCGGGATGATCTTCGCTGGGGCGATTTTTCGGATTGGAAGCGAAGAAATTTCCGACCGTATACGGAGCGACAAAATAGCCATCAGCCAAGCCTTGCATCAAAGCTGAAGCGCCAAGACGGTTCGCGCCGTGATCGGAAAAATTCGCTTCGCCAAGCACGAATAAGCCCGGAATATTGCTCATCAAATTGTAATCCACCCACAATCCGCCCATTGTGTAATGCACGGCAGGGAAGATGCGCATCGGTTGTTGATAGGCATTTTCTCCGGTGATGCGCTGATACATATCAAACAGGTTGCCGTAGCGTTCACGGATTTTGACTTCGCCTAAACGCTTGATCGAATCGGCAAAATCAAGATAGACGCCGAGTCCGCCAGGGCCTACGCCACGTCCTTCGTCACAGGCTTCTTTGGCGGCGCGGGAAGAAATATCACGCGGAGCCAGATTGCCGTAACTTGGATATTTGCGCTCTAAATAATAATCGCGTTCGTCTTCAGGAATTTGATTAAAGGCACGATTGTCGCCGGGTTTTTTAGGCGCCCAGACGCGTCCATCATTGCGCAGCGATTCAGACATCAATGTTAATTTGGATTGGTGTTCGCCACTGACGGGAATGCAGGTCGGATGAATTTGCGTGTAGCAGGGATTCGCAAACGTTGCGCCTTTTTTATAAGCGCGATACGTCGCCGTCACGTTGCAACCCTGGGCATTCGTCGAAAGAAAAAAGACGTTGCCGTAGCCGCCAGTCGCAAGAATTACAGCATCCGCCGAATGTGAAGAAATTTTCCCTGTCACCATATCGCGGACGACAATGCCTTTGGCGTAGCCGTCTATAATAACGACATCCAGCATTTCGGTACGCGGATACATTTTGACTGCGCCGGCGCCGATCTGTTTGCTGAGGGCTTGATAGGCTCCGAGCAATAACTGTTGTCCGGTTTGTCCTCGCGCATAAAACGTGCGGGAAACCTGTGCGCCTCCGAATGAACGATTGGCAAGAGTTCCGCCGTATTCACGAGCGAAGGGAACGCCCTGCGCGGCACATTGGTCAATAATATTGACGGAAACTTCGGCAAGGCGATGAACATTAGCTTCGCGAGCGCGGAAGTCGCCGCCCTTGATCGTGTCGTAAAATAAACGGTACACACTGTCGCCATCGTTCTGATAATTTTTCGCGGCGTTGATTCCACCCTGCGCGGCGATGGAGTGAGCACGGCGCGGACTATCCTGATAACAAAATGCCTTTACGCCGTAACCGAGTTCAGAAAGCGAAGCCGCCGCTGCCGCTCCGGCTAAGCCTGTGCCGACGACAATGACTTCGTATTTACGTTTGTTCGCCGGATTGACGAGCTTGGATTCCTGTTTGTATTTGCTCCACTTTTGTCCGACTGCGCCGGATGGGAGATTGGAATTGAGAGTAATAGCCATAACTTTTTTTGTACAGCGGGCAACCTGCCCGCGTTTGAGGTTGACGCAACAAGTGGATTCGTTAAGCGCTTGTTACGTCAATTTCAGCTTGCGGGCTGGCAGCCCGCGCTACTTCACTAAGCCTGCTAAAACCGAAATTACAATCGCGCAATTGCCAATGAAAACAGCAGCAGCAGCAACTTTGGCAGCACGACTAATTAGCGTGTCGTAAGCTCCATTTTTCAGTCCCAGCGATTGAAACATCGAACCGATGCCGTGACTTAAATGGAGGCATAAGAACGCCATTGCTACCAAATAAAAAACTGAAACAAAAGGATTGCTGAAACCGCGCACGATCATGGCAAAAACATCGTGATTGCCTTGCGCATCACGCAGCAGCAGGAAATCAGGGTTCGTCACGCCGATGGTGAATTGCAACAGGTGATAAATGATAAACGCCAGAATTAGTGTCCCGCTGATGGCCGCCGTGCGTGACGATAAGGAAGCCGCGACCGGAGCCTGGCTATTTTTATATTTCACCGGACGCGAGGCACGATTACGAATTACTAATTGTAGCGCTGTCACAATGTGCAGGATCGTGATGGTCAGCAATCCCAGCCTTGCGCCCCACAACAACACGGGTTTGGATTTCAGCAGGTGCGCATACTGATTGATGGCTTCTGCGCCGGCAAACAGTTGTAAATTGCCGAGCATATGGACGATCACAAAGCCAAATAACGCAAAGCCTGTGAGCGCCATAAGATATTTTTTGCCGAGCGTCGAATTGAAAAACCGGGTAACAATGGTCATAGCTAAATCGTAAAAAATCCTGCGACACAGTCTACGATAAAATATGTGTCAGTGATTTGGAGAATTGGTGGAATTAAGTTGTATATTGTTGTGAGTTAGTCGCCTGCTGTCAAATGCCGCAGGTAATTTCCCAGCTTATTTGTGCCAATGGCTGGCGCAATTCCGTCCACCGTATTGACCAGAACTCCAAACGCGAGAAATTCATACAGCCTGCGATCAAACCAGCGCACAGGCTGAATCATCGTTTTTATCACGCCGACCGGATAGCGAATGAAGCGCGGTTTTTTGCCAAGCGCTTGAAAACACATTTCTGCGATTTCACGGCGCGTAAAAGTTTCCGGCCCGCCAATGTCCTGCTCTTTCCAATTGGCATCAATCGCGTCCACGCAAAGCCGCGCCAGATCAGCTTCGTCCACCGGATTTGTGCGAGCGCTGCCAGCTCCGATCAACGGAATAATTCCGCGCCGGGCAAGTTTGATAAATTCCTCAAAGATATAAAAAATTCCTGTGGGGCGGAGAATAGCGTAATCAAGTCCCGACTTTTTTAGTTCCTGCTCAAAGGCTGCATGCGCATCAAAATAAGCTACGCCTTTCATTGCTTCTGCGCCAAAGGTTGAGACATAAATAAATTTGCGAACGCCTGCCTGCACGGCAACAGCGAGCAGGTTTTTATTCGCCTGATAATCAACTGCCCAATAATCTCCTTTGTTTTTCGTCAATGCCAGTTGTAGGCTTGCGCCCAGCGTAGAAATGACCACTTCCACATTTTCACAGGAGTTGTTGAGCGCAGCACGATCCCGCGCATCCGCGACAAAAATTTCGTTTGGCCTCCCGTCAAAACTGTCCAGCCTGGTTTTATCTCTGAACAGACTGCGCACGTTGTGATTGCGAGCAATGAGTTCTTTGACGACTTGTCGGCCTACGCCACCTCGCGCTCCTGCGACTAAAATATTTGCCATAGTAATTTCCTGATTTTATGCACAGGAAATTAACAAGCTTATGCGGATAAGTAAAATAGACCGAGGTTTAAGCTTGACACCATCAACTGATGCGATAGTATTGCATTGTTAACAAATCTTCCTCTCATCCGGCACTCTACTTCTCCAAAGATTTGTTATTGCACTCCGGCATTTCACTTCTATCACTGGCAACTGACAGGAAAATGATGTTTCCGGCTCTCTCAATTGAGGCAAAAA
>JANMKB010000339.1:0-3601 GCA_031371805.1 Blastocatellia bacterium
CGTGCCGGGCGATAGGGTGCAGGGTGAATAATACATTGAAAAGAATTGTAATAATCGAATGAAGATTCGCCGCCTTCAGAACTGCGCCAACTCTCGCCTAAATCGGCAGAATGATAGACCGAAGTCAGCACATACGCCTTATTAAAATCCCGCCGAAAATGATCGCGTAAATCAAACCGATAGCCGGAGACTAAACCGCGACAGGTACTGGAACCGGTGATCACAACCTGGGGCGCATCTTCTTCCTGGATACGAATGCCAACCAGTTTTTCGCCTTCGTCTTTGGTTTTGTATTCGCCGGGGTAATCGTAAATTTCAAATTTGGTGTCGCCTTTGCCGGATAAATTTGCCGTCAAATCCAGCGAAGGTTTTTCAAAATTAAAATCACGCACGGTGTATTGACCAGGGCGGACTTCGCGGCTCATCGTGAAATCTGTGATGACATCCTCGTCACGTTCCTGACCAGCGACAGTTTTGTAACTCACCATATCCTGTAACGGACAGGGCTTAAATTCGCTCGGTGTATTTACGAGCATCAGCGTGTGCTTATTTTCTTCGTGCTCAAAGAAATAATAAATGCCCTCCTCTTCCATCAACCGCGCAACAAAATTGAAATCCGTTTCGCGGTATTGTACGCAATATTCCCGCTTGGCAAAACTACCCTGCAATTTATTTTTGTAATCAGAAAACCCGTTATCTTTAAAGATTTTTTCGAGGATGTCCGGTACCGACATTTCCTGAAAAATGCGACAATCGCTGGTGCGGGTGAGCATCCACAACCAGGGAACGAGCGTCGCCTGATAATGGGTAAAGACAGTGGGGTTCTCGCCACCTTCAAGCATCGAGGAACCGCCCTGGGCAAACGAGCTAATCAGGCCATTGATAAATCTTTCTGTGCCATCAGGCAACAGAATTTTGACCGTGGCTTTTTTCCCGACAATATCTTCAAACTTAATGTTGCGATCTTCAGAAAGCAGCCGCAATTGAAAGCTGAAGATTTGGGCCACGCCTTCCTGACCGGTAAATCCCTGGAGCAGTAATTGATCTTCACCAAGTGGCGTACTGATTTTAAGTATTCTGTTTTCCTGCGTAAATTTAGGCAATGTATTATCTCCTGCAATTGGCTCCCTGAACAAAACCCTACTCACAATGCAACTGTTATTATGGCCCCTCTTCTCCGCGCATCAGGATAAATTTAGCGCGATTGTAATACGCCTGGCGATCCGATAAACCATTCGTACCACCATTGATTCCAATTGTCACCGACTTAAAATTCGCGGCGCTGTCGGCGTTAGTATATTGATTGAGCTTGCGCGTCCGCCAATACCAGCCAGCAACCCTGGCGGCGACCGTAGAAGCAGCGGCCTGCGCCGGATTTTTCTCAAGTTCCAAACCCAGGCTGCCACCAGCGGCGCGATAATTGCTGCGTCCGGTCAATTGAATATAGCCGCGTCCTTTGAACAAAGCGCCATCACCCTGGTTGCTGTTGCCAAGCCGTTCGGCTACTTTGCGCCGCCGTGGACTGGGGCTGTCTTTGTCATACATAAAAAAGAAATAATCGTAAACCTGATCATCAGCTTCTTTTTCAGCATATTTGGCTTGCGTGTATTTTGTTTTTCCGCCCATTTCTTCCAACCGGGAAAAACCTGCGCTTTCGTGCGCCAGTTGCGCAATAAACATCGCCTGTCCGATCCGATTTGTAATGCCCGCATCACGTAAGCCGGTATTCAAATCATTCGCCACGCGCTCCGCCCGATCCCCAATCGTGGGGACGATCATGGTTAATTGCTCGCCCGTCAAAACCACCGGTTGATTTGGATCATCTTCCGGCTCGCCGACATTACTGAGTGCGCCGGGAACAGGCGAGGCGACTCTGACCATTGTGCCCTCATCAATTTCCCACGCCCGGCGAAAGATGCAAGTTGGGCCGGGCAATTTTCCACCCATAAATTCCCTCTCGGTTAAAATCGCGTTGCGACTTTTGCTTTCATAATCTGCTCTTGTGCGACCACACCGGGCGCAAAAAAGTACAAGGCGGTTTCGACTTCCACACCGCCGCTCACCGCACCATCTTTGCCAAATAAAACCAGGTTGCTGCCCGTTTCGCCACGTCGTTCGGTTGCGCGGGCAGTTTCGGCAATCATGCCATCAAAACGCCCCGAGCCTTGTATCGCATGTCCGATGGCACGTGCGACGGAATAATCTGTTTCATCCAGCATCAGGTCAGGCAAATTTTTCCCGCCGATTAATTTGCTGACGTTCGGGTCTTTGCCTATTTCATTCAAAAAGCGCCGGACTTCCCCGCTGCGCGATTGGTTGTGCAGCGAGACATCCGCCACCAGTTTCGGTTTCGTCAGGTTCGCCACCAGGATTCCTGTTCTGGCCATTAAATATGCGGTCGAAACGCGGCGGCTCGCCACATCGAACGGCATCATTTTGTCAAAATCATTACTCGCTACCGCCTCCACGACATCTTTTTCCGCGTAATGCAGCATCTCGGCCAGTCCTGCCGCCTGGCTGAGAAAAAAATAAACACCACCTGTCGGCCCACATTTTCCGTCTGCTGCGCGGCCCGTGAAACGATTTTTATCCGTACACTGATCGCGCACTTTCAAGCATTCCTGCACCGCCGACAGCGAAACGAAATTGGTGCGGGTGGCGACATCGCTGGCCACCGGAACATGCGCCGGGGAAACCGCCCGAAAGATTTTCAAATCATTCGGCAACAGCAACCGATCCGGGACAGCGCCGCGTTCAACTTTAGCCAGCGCCGCCGCCAATACTGCCTGATACAAATCCGGTTTATTGATTGCCCCCATAGCCATTCCCTTCCTGAAAACTTTTGCTCATTAGACGCTAAATTTTTGCTGCTGCAGAAACACCTGCAAATCCGGCGCTGAGTAAAACACCATTCGCACTTCTTTTATCGTTGCCTCGTTGCGTAAAAACTCTTCGATTGCCGTCGAAGAAACTGCCGCCGCTTCTTCACGCGGATAGCCATACACACCTGTCGAAATCGCGGGAAAGGCAATCGTCGTCAAGCCGTTCTCAACCGCAAGCTGGAGCGAATTGCGATAACACGCCGCCAGGAAATCCGCATCCTGCTCACCATGTACACCTTTGACCGGGCCGACTGTGTGAATTACAAATTTGGCGGGCAAATCTCCGGCAGTAGTTATCACCGCTTCCCCTGTCGGTAAACCATCAGGATAACGAGTACGGCGAATTTCCCGACAAGCTGCCAGAATTGCCGGGCCACCCTCTTCGTGAATCGCGCCATCCACACCGCCACCGCCCAGCAATGTCCAGTTTGCGGCATTGACAACTACAGCAACGGCTTGTTCGGTGATGTCGCCTTGTAACGCGATGACGCGATTATTTAAAAATACGGCATTCATCTCCAGGTCACCCAGCTTTAAAATTAATAAACATCTGTGTCTGTCTCGGTACGAATGGCCCACGCAGAGCGCCAATTGAGCGTTAACCGATTTTTTACCGATAAGTAAATTTTCGCATTTTCCAGGTCAGTTGGCTTTGCCTGATGCAACCAGTCTTTTGCCGCTTTTTTTGCCAGCGACTTAAGAATTCCCTTCACCGAAGC
>JANMKB010000499.1:0-7021 GCA_031371805.1 Blastocatellia bacterium
AACTTTTATCGTAATTTATCCTGATGCGAGGTCTTTAGAATATGAAGAAAATCTTTTTAGCAGTCCCACTTTTCGGGCTTTTGTTAGTATTAACCTGTCTTACCCTGGCCCAGTCCCCCCAGAATAAAAAGGCGGAAACAACGGGAACTGTTGTTTCCGCTCAACTCCCTCCAGAAGAAATCATCAAACGCTTCACACAAAAGGAAAGTGAACTATTTGAAGCTTGGAAAGATTATGCCTATCAACAAGAAACCAAGCTTCAGGCACTCGGAGGTGCAAATACGATCTCAGGGGAATTTTATCAGGTCTCAGAATTCATCTTTAGTGATGCAGGTAAGCGCATTGAGCGAATTTTAAAAGCTCCCCAACCAACTCTGGACCGAGCCGGAATAACAATGACGGCTGAAGACCGTAATGCCTTTATTAATGTTCAGCCCTTTGCTTTAACGGCTGAAGAACTGCCTAATTATAAAGTCACCTTCGTAAATAAGGAAAAACTTGATGACTTAAATACATTCGTTTTTGAGGTAACACCTAAAATCCTTTCAGATACGCGTGAAATGAAACGGATGAAGGATCAAAAGATCGAAGGAAAATACTTTCAGGGCCGTATCTGGGTTGACGATCAGGACCTCCAAATCGTGAAAACGTCCGGTAAAATTGTCCCGGAATTTAAGCAACGCTTTCTTAAGTTTGAGACATACCGCGAAAATATTGATGGGCGTTACTGGTTCCCAACCTACACCTATGGTGACGATACGCTCGTTTTTGAAAAGGGTGACAGCTATCATATGCGGCAGGTCATTCGATATAAAAACTATCGTCGGTTTAGTGGCGATGTGAAGTTTAAGGAAATTCTTGATGATGTCCCAGCCGAAGCTCCAAAGGCTAAGCAGCCAGAGAATTTAAAGAAGGAAGAGCCTGCAAAGACTGCTGCGCCTACCACTCCGGCGAAAAAAGCTGCGCCGCCATCAAATCAGCGCACTCCTAAAAATCCATAAGCAATTTAAATACAAGCCACCCAGGCAGAGCGAGCAGGAAATTTCCGGCTCGCTCTTTTTGCGTCTGAGCCGCTAATGCTTGCCATCATCAATGATTTTATCTTTTTTCAAGTCTGAGTTACCATATTGTGTCTATCTAAGAGAAATAATCACTGACAGGATTTATCCAACTTCAGACCGTTATTATGAAGAACTCGACTAAAGCAAAACTTTCTCGCCTTGTACGGGAAAGAAAGATGGCGGCGAAAGCGCTGATTTCAACTGAACATACGCTCCTCGCCCATATTATCCCGATGCGCCGTTGCAATCTGGCCTGCACCTATTGCAACGAATACGACAAAGTTTCCGATCCGGTGCCATTGACCGAAATGAAAGCGCGTATTGACAAACTCGCATTATTCGATACTTCCCTCATTGTCATCAGCGGTGGCGAGCCAATGCTCCATCCCGAAATTTTTGAGATTATCAGTCATATTCGCAGTCATGGAATCCTTTGCGGTCTCATTAGCAACGGCTATTACATGACTAGAGAAAATATTCGTAAGCTAAATGAGGCTCGGCTCGATTATCTGCAAATTAGTATTGATAACGTCACACCTGACGATGTTTCACAAAAGAGCCTGAAAGTACTCGCCCCACGCTATCTGCGGTATCTTTCCGAAGACGCAGATTTTCATATCAATATCAATTCTGTGATTGGGGGCGGAATTAAAAATCCCGAAGACGCCGTGACCGTTGCCGAGAAAGCAGTCGAGCTTGGATTTTCGACTTCGCTTGGAATTATTCACGATGGCACGGGACAGTTAAAACCACTCAGTGATCGGGAGATGAAAATCTATCAGCAATTGAAGAAATTCGGTAAAAGCGGCTGGGTCAGGTTCAATGGCTTCCAGGATGATCTGGCGCATGGCAAACCGCACGAATGGCGTTGTCGGGCAGGCGCACGCTATTTATACATTTGCGAAGAAGGCTTGGTTCATTACTGCTCGCAGCAACGCGGCTATCCGGCAGTGCCGCTGGAAAAATATTCAATGGCAGACATCAAGCGTGAATTTTATACGGAAAAGCCCTGCGCAAAATTCTGTACGATTGCCTGCGTCCAGCAAATCGCATATTTCGATAATTGGCGTGCGCCGCAGCACACAGAAAATCGTCCTTCGCTGGAAGGCGAATTTGAAAGCGGTACGTTTTAGCATTACCGACAGCACAGCATCGAATCACAGAAGGCATGGAAATTTTCCGTGCCCCTTCAAATTTGTATTTGCCTTGAGCCTAATATTCATCCTTCCTTCCCAATTCACTCCAATATTAAGTAAGTTTGCAGAAAGTAATGCACACAAGATAAAACGGTTCCCCGGAGACGTTGATTTGTGCCGCTGAAAGAACCAAAATGCACAGCACGTTTTTGGTCGTTATTGCATGAAAGAAGCGCTGCTCAAACAACTCGCGCATTATCGTCTTTTGTCTCGCCTCGGCGCAGGCGGAATGGGTGAAATCCACCTTGCCGAAGACACGCGCCTGGGACGCAAAGTTGCACTCAAAATTTTGCCTGCTGAATTCGTCGCCGATGCGGATCGTGTGCGCCGCTTTGAGCAGGAAGCCCGCGCTGTTTCTGCCCTCAATCATCCGAATATTCTGGTCATTTACGAGGTCGGGAAAGAACGTGGTGTCCACTTCATCGTCACCGAATTTATCGAAGGCCAAACACTCCGGCAAAAACTAAACGAAGACAAATTGCAGATTGGCGAAACGCTTGATGTCGCCGTGCAAATCGCGGAAGCGTTACAAGCTGCGCATACAACAGGCATTGTGCATCGGGATATCAAGCCCGAAAATATTATGCTCAGGCCGGATGGTTATGTAAAAGTTCTGGACTTCGGGCTGGCACGCGTGAATGAAAAATCGCAGCCAAATTATTCCCCGGATTCTCCAACCATTGAGTATATCGAAACAAATCCCGGCACGGTGATGGGCACGGCGCATTACATGTCACCCGAACAGGCGCGTGGTTTGAAAGTAGATGCTCGCAGTGACATTTTCAGTCTTGGCATCGTGCTGTATGAGATGCTCACCGGACATCAGCCCTTCACCGGACAAACCATGAGCGATGTCCTTGCCGCGATTTTACGCGCTGAGCCACAGCCGCTTGCGCATTATATTTCATCAATTCCTGCCGGGCTGGAACGTTGCATTGCCAGAGCCTTGCGCAAAGATTCCGGCGCACGTTATCAAATCATCAGTGAGCTGCTGAATGATTTGAAACGACTGCGGCAACGCCTCGAATTTGAAGATCAGGCAACTGTGATTTTAGGCAGCGGGATAAACCTCACAACTGCCACGCAAATTTCTGCCGCACCACGCAAAGGACGGACTCGCAAAGCGATTGATTCGCTCGCCGTACTGCCGCTGATTAACGCTAGTGCTGATCCAAACCTGGAATATCTTTCTGACGGCATCACCGAAAGCATTATCAACAGTCTTTTGCAGTTACCAAAACTGCGTGTCGTGCCGCGCAGTACCGTCTTTCGTTACAAAGGCCAGAACATTGATGCCCAGGAAGCAGGGCAGGAACTCGGCGTGCGTGCAGTGTTTGCGGGTCGTATCCTGCAAGTCGGCGATACGATAATTCTCAAAGCTGAATTAATTGATGTTGCCAATCAATCCCAGCTTTGGGGCGAACAGTATCGGCATCAAAGCAAAGACATCTTCACGCTCGAAGCTGAAATCTCCGCCGATATCAGTGAAAAATTACGTTTGCGCCTGACAGGTGAAGAGAAAAAGAAACTGGTCAAACGCTACACCGAAAATACCGAAGCGTATCACCTGTATTTAAAAGGCCGTTACTTCACCAACAAACGCACGACAGACTGGATCAAAAAAGGCATCGAACATTTTCAGCAGGCGATTGACCTTGATCCCAATTATGCGCTGGCATACACCGGCCTTGCCGATGCCTATTCGTTTCTCGCGTCCTCAACCGGAGGTTATCCGCCCCGTGACACCTATCCCAAAGCTGAGGCCGCCGCGCTAAAAGCTTTAGAACTCGACGACACGCTCGGCGAAGCGCATTCGACGCTCGGCTTCTGTCGCTTGTTATTTGATTGGGATTTTGCCGCTGCTGAGTGCGAATACAAACGCGCCATCGAACTCAGCCCGAATTACGCGAACGCCCACGATGGTTACAGTTTTTATTTAAAAGCCACTGGCCAGCACACAGCCGCAATTCGTGAATGCCAGCGCGCCCAGGAGCTAGATCCCCTTTCGTTGTTCGCTACGTTAAGCTTGAGCTGGGCGTATTACTTTGCGCGGGATTACGATGCAGCGCTGACGCAAACGCGCAAGGTGTTGGAGATGGACGCGAATTTCGGCTTCGCGCACTGGCACGCGGGCAAAGTGTTTTTGCAAAAAGGAATGTTCCCCGAAGCCGTCAACGCCCTGCGCCAGGCACTGAATTTAGTTGGCGGAACTCCGCCGTTTATTTCTTTCCTCGGCCACGCCTACGCCAAAGCAGGCAAGCCCCGCGAGGCTCGCCAGATGCTCGCGCAGTTATTACGCTTAGCCAAAAAGCAATATGTGTCCGCCTATTTCATCGTCCTGATATACCTCGGCCTCGGCGAACCAGACCAAACCTTCGCGTGGCTGGAACAAGCGTATGAAGAGCGGTCCGGCTTCCTGGCCTTCATCGGCGTAGAGCCGATGCTGGATGATTTGCGTGGTGATGCGCGGTTTGAGAATTTGCTGAAACGTGTAGCGTTAGAAAACCAAGAATAAATTTCAAAATATTTACCGTTCTCCATCATCTTATTTCCTTCCAATTTTACTTTTGCTCAACTCAACTTCGCTTTTAGTTGCGGAATCTGAATTAATTGCTATACTACATCTCTGACATTTTATAATTTAAGTAAAGATTTTTGTTGACAATGTCAGGAATGAGATTATATTAGTGTCAGATATGAGGTAAAAAAGTTATGCCAGATGGAGATGTGTTTGAGAGAAAATTACATGGAAAAGGTTGGAGAAAAGCTTTTCGCGCAGCTTTAGGAAAAAGCGACTTTAACGATCTAGTTTGGTTGCTAAATAACGCCAAAGACGAAGCAATAAGAAAAGGCTTTGACTGTCCAGCACTAGATGAAATTGGAGACTTGGTATACGAATCCTTAAATAAACCTCTCTTTGATGCTACGGATTTTTATTACCAACTTACGTTGAACTTAGATGCCCTAGCAATCTCTCAAACCGCATTCCCAGGTACGCGTCTAGCAATCGAAGCCGCAAAACGATTGTATGCTCATCTAAATGCAGAAATGACGCCCCTTCAGCGGGATCAAGTAAAACGAAAACTACGTCAAGAGTTCACAACTCGCATACTTGATAAAGAGTTCTTTTCAAAAGTGCGCGAAGGCCTTATGGAAAAAAGTGGGCGCAATTATTAAGAACAAATTACTTGGGAAAAAAGCCTGACGGATGCCGTGCTTTCATACAAACGTACAGTAGAACGACGGTCAACTACTCAAGAATGGGGATTAGATCGGTTAAATGCACCATTGCAGATTCTAGGAGGCTAAAATGGCTAACCCAAATACGGTAACCCATCCTAATGAATACAACTATGATTTTACCCAAGCGCATAAAGTTCTAGGGGGTTGCCTTTCTGATAATTCCAGGTCCTCCGCAATTACTTCGTACGGAAAGTTCCTTATTGATGATTGGAAAATTGCTAGTTCTTCCGGCCAAATGCTTGAGCCATTACAAGCAGATTTGGTAGATATATCTTTATTCGCTTATTTGGCTGACCGTTTATCTCCCCGTAGCAAATTTTTTTGGGTGCGACGGCTTAAAGTAAAATTCCCTGTTCGTTGTTTGGATATTTGGGAGAAAAAGGAAAATCATAAATCGCTTGCGCAATTACTAAATTATTTTACGGAGGATGAATGGCAAATTGAGTTTTGTGCCAAACAAGCCGAGAAAAGAGGCTCAGAATTACAAACCTTTTTATTTCCTCAAGTGGTGCCAAAACAACTCAAGGTTGCTTTAGTTAGCGGCGGTTTAGATTCGTTTGCAGGAATAGCACAACAATTATTTGAATTTCCAGATCATCATTTCGTATTAGTTTCAGGTGTTACGAATCCGCGACAAGGAGCTTTGCAGAAAAAGCAAATAGCAATAATAAATAATCGTATTTCAAATCGTATAACGCATGTCCCAGTTAAATATGGAATTTTGCATGAGAGTAAGCAGAAAGAAGAGCGGTCACAACGAACGCGCGGTTTTTTGTTTATGGCTATAGGAGCCGCAACCGCTATCAATATCGGAGTCAATGAACTTTGTATTTACGAGAATGGGATTGGGGCGATCAATTTGCCTTACGATGGAAGCCAACTTGGTACTTCAAATACAAGGGCTGTTCATCCTCTTGCCCTATTACGGATGTCACATTTTCTTAGTCAATTATTTAATATCAAATTTCACATCAGCAATCCATTTATGTTCAAAACCAAGGCTCAGATGTGCGCTCATCCAAATGTACGTCAGTTCGATCAAGATATTCAATTGACCTTTTCTTGTGATGGCTTCCCAATTCGTAAAAAGGATCAACCCCAATGTGGCATCTGTACTTCTTGTTTGTTACGACGCCTGTCTCTTGAAGGTGCAAGTCTTCAGGATCCGCCCTTCGGATATTTATATGATCTTTTTACCCCGACGAATTTCCCTATGGACAAACTCAAATCTTTATTTGCAATGGAATGGCAAGTTCTGACGATAAAACGATGCCTGGAGAATAACGAGCCTTGGCAATCATTGGTAAAAGAATTCCCTGCGTTAATGGATATAGTTGCTGAACTTTGTGCCTCGGGTATAGTTGATCCCAAGACTATTCGCACCAATCTCTTAGCACTTTACTCGCAGTATGTACAAGAATGGCTCTCATTTTCAGCACGAAAATCACTATCCAATCAGGCGATTGCAGCCTGATACTTTCTGATAAAGACCACAATGGAAAAACATGTTTTAGGCAAAAT
>JANMKB010000342.1:0-6062 GCA_031371805.1 Blastocatellia bacterium
CTGGATGCGGGCAGGACGATTTTCAATGGGCAGGCAAATATGTGTTACACGTGTCATCGCAATGACCTCGGTGGCATGGTCGGCCCCAATCTCACGGACGAATACTGGATTCATGGCGGCGATTTCAAAGCCATCATGAACAGCATCAAAACGGGCTATCCCGAAAAAGGCATGCAACCGTTTGGCAGTGGCGCAAAATTATCCGACCGACAAGTCCAGCAAATCGCCAGTTTTATTATTTCGATGAAAGATTCAAATCCTGACAATCCCAAAGTTATTGATCCAGCGCGGGAAATTAAATGGGAAGAAAAACACGGCGCGGAAATCGAAGCGCACAAGAAAGATTTAAAAGGCGAGAAACACGCGAAGTCTGTAAAAACACGGGAAAAGAGAGACTGAGCCACATATTATGTCAATTATCCAGGCTCCCCAAAATACGCCGGACAGTTTTCGGAATCAGGTTTCATCAATTGGTGCAGCAGGCACACGCAAGTGGATTTATCCGAAAAAACCGCACGGGAAATTTTACAACGCCCGCACCATCGTTAGCTGGCTTTTGTTCGCGTTCTTATTTGGCGCACCTTTCATCAAAATCAACGGGCATCCGCTCATGCTTTTCAACGTCATTGAGCGCAAATTTGTTTTCTTCGGGGTGGTATTTTTCCCGCAGGATTTTTACCTGGTCGTGCTGGGAACGCTGACTGTGCTGGTTTCGATATTTTTGTTCACCGCTGTGTTCGGCAGAATCTGGTGCGGCTGGCTCTGTCCGCAAACCCTGTTTCTGGAAATGATGTTTCGTAAGATCGAATATTTCATCGAAGGCGACGCCCCCAAAGCTAAACGAGATGCTGCCGCGCCAATGACTCCGGTCAGGCTGGCGAAAAAAATTATCAAGCAGGTAATTTTTCTGGTGTTGTCATTTTTCATCGCCAACATGTTTTTGTCATACATCATCGGCCTGGATGCGCTCAAAAAAATTGTCACTGATCCGCCGTCGCAACATCTGGTCGGTTTATTTGCGATTCTGATTTTCAGCTTTTTATTTTACGGCGTGTTCGCATGGTTTCGGGAACAGGCTTGCATCGTTGTCTGTCCTTATGGTCGTTATCAATCGGCGCTCGTGGACGCGAACACGATTGTTGTGACTTACGATTTCAAACGCGGCGAACCACGCGGCAAGCTCGTCAAAATTGAACCCAAACGCATTACGACTGAACCGCTGCCGGGTGATTGTGTGGCTTGCAATCAATGCGTCGAAGTCTGTCCCACCGGCATTGATATTCGCAACGGGATTCAGCTTGAATGTGTAAATTGTACGGCGTGCATTGATGCGTGCAATATGGTGATGGACAAAATCAAGAAGCCGCGCGGGCTGATTCGCTACACCTCATTTAATGCTGTGGGCGAAGGAAAATTTAACTGGCTCACGCTGCGCGTCCTCGGCTATGCCGGCGCGTGGTTGCTGATCAGCTCGCTCTTTTTGTTCTTCTTCATCCGCCGCCCAATGACCGAAGTATTGATTTTGCGGCAGCCAGGAACATTAGCCGGGAAACAAGCCAACGGCGACACAGTGAATTTTTATCTGCTGCAAATCGTCAATAAACACGATTATGCCGTGCCTGTCGAGGTGAAATTACTGGCGCCTGAAAAAGGGACGCTCACGATGATCGGCGAAATTTCCAGCGTGCCGGGCATTTCAGAAAAGAGCAGCCGCTTTATTGTAGCGTTGCCCAAAGAACAAATTTCTGCCCGCGAGATGAACGTCAAATTCGGTGTATTTTCCAATGGCAAACTGCTGACGGAATTGAACACAAGTTTTCTGACTACAACCTTGAATTAGGAAAATTATGTTAACGAAAACTCCCGCAAATAATTTGTCATTTATGCCAACTCAGAACAAACCTGAAGCAGTGAAAAAATCGTTGTGGGGTTATGGTATTGCGATTGTGTATACGATTTTTGCTTTGGGTACGTTAGGCGTAGTGGCATTCACCATGCGTCAGAAAATCGAACTGGTAGCGACCGATTATTACGCCAGCGAAATGTCATACGAGCAGCAAATCAAGCGAGTGCGACAGGCCAGGGATTTGACCATTCCAGTAATTTGTCACGTCACGGACGACGGCAAATTTATTCAAATTCAATTTCCTGCGGAGCTGCAACCCGTGCGCGGAAACATCACGTTGTATCGGCCTGCGGACTCTTCGCTTGATGTAAAAATTGCGGCGCAGCCTGATAAACAGGGCGTGCAATTAATTCCCACAGCAAAATTAGCGCATGGTAACTGGCATGTGAAAATTACCTGGACAGCAAAAGGGCGCGAGTTTTACAACGAATTTCCGCTTAACGTGCAGTAAGTATGAACAACTTCATTTGGGTAGCATTAGGATTAGGATTTCTCGGTTCGTTGCATTGCGTTGGCATGTGCGGGCCGCTCGTGCTGGCTTTACCACAACCGCAGGGCGAGTTCGGACGGTGGGCACTGCTCGTGAGCGGGCGTGTGCTTTACAACATCGGGCGTGCGTTGATGTATGCGCTGCTCGGCCTCGGCGCAGGCTTAATCGGCGGGGCTGCGCGATTTTCAGGCTTACAGCAAGCCGTTTCGATTATTTCAGGCGTGCTAATTTTGCTCTGGCTGGGGATGCCAAAAAAATTAGCCAGCAAAGCTTCGATGGCGACAGGAGCGGCGCAATTCATCAATACATTGCAGGGGTTGTTAGCGCCTGTCCTGCGCACACATTTTTTGTCCTCACAATTCGGGCTGGGAGTTTTAAATGGCTTGTTGCCATGCGGACTGGTGTTTGTAGCCCTGGCGGGCGCTTTGGCACAATCCAGTGTCTTAGCCAGCGCCGGATTTATGGCGCTGTTTGGTCTGGGGACATTTCCGGCCATGCTGTTTTTTTCAATCCTGACAGGCAAGCTAAAAAATAATTTCAGCGCATCGTTGCGCCGCCTTTTATCGCCGGGTTTAGCAGTCGTTGCCATCCTGTTAATTTTGCGTGGACTCGCGCTGGGCATTCCTTATGTTAGCCCGGTATCAGGCGCACAATCTTCTGCCTCAGCATCACATCAACTCTGTCATTAGTTTCCTCCTCAGACGACACACATGATTGACAGCAGTGTCAGCCGATTCGCGCAAAATTTTCTAACGAATAACCGGAAGTGCGGCTTGCCTTCAATGCGCGGCAATAGTAGGATTCGCTTCATCACAGAATAAACACCTGAAAATTAAGTTGAAGATAAGAAGTCAATAACACGGATTTAACATCAGCAAATTAGGTTGAAGTTAAATATTCAATGACCAGTTGTTTGACGCGGCGCCAGTAAGCGCAGCCCGGAGTCAGATGTTGTGCAAGGCTGGTCTAAGTCAATGACAAAACAATTTGAAGGAACCTTTATGGTCTATAAAAATTTACGCAAATTGCTCCCGAACAAAGCGACGCTGCTGACGGTTGTCTGCTTAATTACACTTACCCTGACCAGCCTGGCCCAATCAACTTTCGGCACAATTACCGGCACGGTTACTGATCCCTCCGGCGCCGTGCTGCCGAACGTTACGGTCACGATCACCAACAAAAGCACCCAGGCAGTACGCACCGTAACGACCAATGGCGAAGGCACGTACCTTGCCATTAATCTTGACCCAGGCGTTTACCGCATTGAAACAACGGCCACAGGCTTTGGCAAATTTGTGCGGGAAACCGAATTGCTGGCGCGTCAGGTGGCGCGTGTAGATGTGCGCGTGGAAACGGCAGCGGTCAGCGCACAAGTTGATATTATTTCGACGGGTGCAATTACGACCGAAACGCCAACGATTTCTGATTCTAAATCAGGCCGCGAAATTAACGGTCTCGCGCTCAACTTCCGTGCGACAGGTTCGCCCAGCCCGATAGTCGTGGCGACAATGGCACCCGGTGTACAACAGGATCGCGCTGGAAATATTTCGGTGGCAGGCGGACAACCATACACGACTTCGTTTTCGATTGATGGCATCTCGACACAAAGTGTTCGTGGTGGCGCGGCTGTCCGTGATTTGTTTCCTTCCGTCGAAGGCATTGCCGAATTCAAAGTAAATTCAAGTAACAACAACGCCGAATTTGGTCAGGTCAGCGATGTGACGACGATTTCAAAAAGTGGTGCGAACGCTTATCACGGCACAGCATTCTTGTTTCATCAAAACAAAAAGCTGGACGCGACGAATCCATTCGGTCTTACTGCGAATGGTAAACGTATTTATTTCCCAGGTCATACCAATAGTTTTGGCGGAGCGTTCAGCGGTCCCTTGAGTATTCCAAAAGTTTACGACGCGAAAAATAAAACTTTTTTCTTTGTGGATTACGAAGGTGTAAGGCGCGGCGATCCGTTGGCGATTAATCAAACTGTTCCGCCCGATGCGTATCGGAAAGGCGATCTTTCAAACATCGCAACCGCAATCAAAAATCCGTTCACAGGTGGAACCTATACAAACAATCAAATCCCTGTGAATCCGGCGGCGGCGAAGGTGCTGGAGCTGCTTTACGTCCAACAGAATCAGGCTACAGGGGCCGCAATCAACAAACCAAATTTTGTCTCAAGTGCGACGAACGTTTATTCCGTAAATGGCTTCGATCTACGCGGTGATCATAATTTTAATGACAATCACAAATTTTTTGTTCGTTATACTCATAAGAATGTCCAAACGGTTGGCACGGATGGCGGTGGTAATTTCAATACAAAATTCGGGCAATATTCCAACGGTACAAAAGTTCGCAATCTGGCGGGTTCGTACAACTGGATTTTGCGTCCGAACTTAATCAATGAATTTCGCGCCGGCTATTCCATCAACGATGTTTTGCAGGATTATCCGTTAGCGAAACAAGGCGCTCAAATCACGCAATCCATCGGATTGACGGGCTTGCCAAAGGCTCCATTGCTGGGCGGAATTCCGAATTTCAGTTTCAGCGATGGATCATTTATCAGCACGAACAGCACAGGCCGTCCGCATTTCACCGGCAACAAAACGTATCAACTCAACGACAGTCTGACGTGGACAAAAGGCAGTCACACAATCAAAGGTGGCGTAGATTTTCAGAAGCTGAAATTTCAGGATTATCTAAGCTTTTTTGCGGGTGATGATTTCGGCGAATTTTCTTTCACGGGGCAATACACGGGCAACGCATTTGCAGATTTTCTGATTGGCTTACCTTCGAGCACGACCTATGCCGCGAACGGCCCGGACGTGAAGCCATACGCATATCATTACGCCGGATACATTCAGGATGACTTCCGCGTCTCGCCGAAATTGACACTGAATTTTGGTGTGCGCTATGAATTGCATCCGCCGTTCAATGACGAAACAAATCAGTTGGCAAATCTTGATCGCACGACCAAAGGCGGTCGCGTGTTGGTGCAGAACGCAGCCGGACTCGCACTCGTTGCACCGTCCTTCCGCACTGACATCAAGGACACGCCGATTGTGATTGCGAGTGATGCAGGCTTCCCTGACAGATTGCGCAAAACGGACAAGAACGATTGGAACCCTCGCTTTGGATTTGCCTGGCGTCCGTTCAATGATAACAAGACAGTCATTCGCGGTGGTGTCGGCGTGTACACCGTCACAGTGCTTGGCTCAGTACTGTATTCATTGGCTGGAATCGCTACCAGTAACGCGCCAGTGTTTCAAAATTCAGCGCCCGGCAGCACAACTTTCCGTCTGCAATTGCCGAACGCATTTCCCACCGGAACGACAGCGGGATCAGGCGGAATTCCTGATTTCCGCCGCGCCAATCAGCCGGATTTAACTGACCCATATTCGATGCAATGGAACTTAACCATTGAGCGCGAATTGCTGTGGAATACAGGTTTGCGCTTGACATACACCGGATCAAAAACGCGGCAGTTAATTTATAGCCCGGACTTGAATCAAGTCAGGCCGAACACGACAGGCTATGCGCCGTTAGTGGCAACAACTGATTTGCGCAAAGCGAATTTAGCCTATCCAAATTTCAATGCGGTGCTAACACGCGACAATGGCCCCAGCGCCAAATATCACGCGTTCACGACAGAGCTTTCGCGCCGCTTTA
>JANMKB010000514.1:0-2350 GCA_031371805.1 Blastocatellia bacterium
TGCAAGCGTGAAGGCGCAAAGAAATTGCCGCCGATTTTTCCGATTGTGTTTTATCACGGAACGAAGAAGTGGAATTTTCCTGATAACTTGAATGCGCTGATTAATTTTAGCGGTCAGGAATATCTGAAGCCCTTTGTACCAGAATACAAATATTTTCTTTGTGATTTAACCCAAATCGAAGAGTCTGATGTTATTGGTACAGAGTATTTACAGGCAACTTTGTTGCTGATGAAAAATATTCGTCAGGCAGATTTGCGCAGGCGGCTTGATTACATTTGGAAAGTGCTGAAAAATACTTTTCAGGTTAAAATAGTTGACTACATCGTGACTTGTTTTCGATATATTTCTGCGGCAAACAATCATCTGACTGCCGACGAATTGACAGGTGTTATCAGAAGAGGTTTTTCCGCGAGTGAAGGAGCAATTATGGCACAACTAGCAAGAGATTGGATTCAGCAGGGACTTGAACAAGGACGCCAACAAGGACTTGAACAAGGTCTTCAGGAAAGACTTGAACAAGGACGAGTATTAGGTATCGTCAAAAAGGCCAGCAAGAAGAAGCCGGACGAACGGCGCTCCGCTTTATTGCACGACGCATAGGAATTATTCCTGCTACGCAACAGGAGTTTATTCGGGACCTTCCTTTAGATCAACTACAGGCACTTTTAGATAGTATTTTGGATTTCACTTCCGCCTCAGACCTCAATAATTGGTTAGCGATTCACACTACACAAAAATAAATTATGACCTTCAACCCAAAACACCAAAGTCACATTATCACCGACGGACGCGACCGCGCTCCGGCACGTGCCATGCTCAAGGCTATCGGCTTCACTGATGACGATTTGAAAAAACCGATCATTGGCGTTGCTCATCAATGGATTGAGACGATGCCGTGCAATTTTAATCACCGCGATTTGGCAGTCAAAGTCAAAGAGGGAATTCGCGCGGCGGGAGCTACGCCGATGGAGTTTAATACGATTTCCATCAGCGACGGCGTGACGATGGGAACCGAAGGCATGAAGGCTTCGCTCGTCAGCCGCGAATTGATTGCCGATTCGATTGAACTCGTCGGACGCGGTTATCTGTTCGACGCGATGGTCGTGATTGTCGGCTGCGACAAAACAATTCCTGCGGCGGCAATGGGCTTAACTCGCCTGAACATTCCAAGCCTGATTTTGTATAGCGGCTCCATCGGACACGGCGATCACAAAGGCGCACATCTGACCGTGCAAAATGTTTTTGAGGCCGTCGGCGCAAATGCTGCGGGCAGGATTGACGACGCCGAATTGCTCGCCATCGAAAACGTAGCCTGTCCCGGCGCAGGCGCGTGCGGCGGACAATACACCGCGAACACAATGGCGCAGGTGATGGAATTTATCGGCTTGTCCGTGATGGGCACGGCGAGCGTTTCCGCGATTGATCCGAAAAAAGATACGGTCGCTTTTGAAACGGGCAAGACCGTAGTCGAATTGCTCAAACGTAATGTGCGTCCGCTCGACATTCTCACGCGTGAAGCGTTTGAAAATGCGGTCGCTGGCGTGGCGGCTACGGGCGGATCAACCAATGCCGTGCTGCACTTGCTCGCCATGGCGCGTGAAGCAAACATCCCCTTGAACATTGATGATTTTGATACGATCAGTTCCCGCACGCCGATGATTGCGAATCTGAAACCGGGCGGAAAATATACTGCGGTTGAACTCAGCGCGGCAGGCGGCACTACGCTGATCGCCAAACGAATGATCGAGGGAGGATTGCTGGATGGTTCGCAGCAAACTGTTTCCGGGTTAACAATTGCCGTAGAAGCCGAACTCGCGGTTGAAACGCCGGGTCAGGATGTTGTGTATACCGCAGAAAATCCGCTGAAGAAAACGGGCGGCCTGGTCATCCTGAAAGGCAATATTGCGCCCGAAGGTTGCGTCCTGAAAATGTCCGGCTTTGAGCGCAAAAAACAAGTCGGAACGGCGCGCGTATTTGAATGCGAAGAAGACGCGATGACCGCTGTCACGCATAAACAAATCAAGGCTGGTGATGTCGTCGTGATCCGCTACGAAGGCCCGAAAGGCGGCCCCGGCATGCGTGAAATGCTCGGCGTCACCGGCGCCATCACCGGAGCGGGACTTGCCGCCGAGGTAGCGTTGCTCACCGACGGCCGGTTTAGTGGCGCGACACAAGGATTGTGCATCGGACACATTGCGCCGGAAGCTGCTGCTGGCGGGTATCTCGCGGCAGTCAGAGACGGTGACATCATCGAAATTGATATTGAAAAACGCCTGTTGCAAGTCGTATTGAGCGATGCAGAAATCGCCGGACGAATGGCAGGATGGAAGGCTCCCGAACCTCGTTATAA
>JANMKB010000582.1:0-12940 GCA_031371805.1 Blastocatellia bacterium
TTTTTGCCAGGGGAGGCGATTGCCGTTGGCATTATACATCTGAAGGCAGCGCTCCCGGCAAATTATCTTGCGAAGTTTTTCCTGCGCTGGCCTATAATGATGCCACGAAAACAAGAATTATTTGAAAGGTAGCCAATGAGAAACGTCGAAAATAAATTTGATCTGGTAATCCTGAACGGGACTGTAGTCACAATGAACAAGGATTACGAAGTTGTCAACCACGCCGCTGTTGCCATCCGTGATGAACATATTGTCATGGTCTGCCCCGTCAATGATTTGCCTGAAGGCTGGACGGCACGACAAACAATTGAGGCGACCGATGCCGTGATAATTCCCGGCCTCATCAACGCGCATACGCATGTTCCGCACTCGCTCCTGCGCGGTGTCGGTGATGGCTTGCCGCTGGAACGCTGGCTCTCCGAAGCAATTTTCCCGATTGAACGAGCCTGTGTTGACGAAGATTTTGTCAAAGTTGGAGCGCGGCTTTCGATCATTGAAATGTTGCTTGGCGGCACGACCACTTTCGCTGATATGTTCTTTTATGAAAGTGCAATTGCCCACGAAGCGGAAACGCTCGGCATCCGCGCAGTCCTCGGCGAAACCGTAATGGATTTGCCCACGCCTGACGCTCCCGGCGGAGTAAAAGACGCTTTCAAATTAGCCGAGAAATTTATCGGAGACTGGAATGGTCACGACCGAATCACGCCCGCCGTTGCGCCGCATGCGCCGTACACTTGTTCACCTGAAACCATTCGAGCGGCGCGGGATTTAGCCTATAAAACTGACACGCCGGTTTTAATTCATCTTTCCGAAACAAAAAACGAAGTAGATCAAATTCTCAAAAAATATGGCGCAACACCAATTCATTATGTCGCCCGCGCAGGATTATTCGAGGTCAAGGTTTTAGCCGCTCACGTGGTTCATCCGCAATCCGGCGAATTGGCCTTGTTACAGGAAAACAACGCCGGCATTGCGCACTGCCCGCGCTCCAACATGAACTTAGCATCAGGCGCAGCGCCGATCCGACGAATGCTTGATAAAAATTTGCGGCTTGGTTTGGGAACCGATGGCGCGGCTTCGTGTCCGACAACAAATTTGTTTGAGGAAATGGCGACGGCGGCAAGATTAGCCAAGCTCCATCACGAACGCGCCGATGTCGTTTCAGCCCGCGAAATTTTTGCCATGGCAACCATCAACGGAGCCAGGGCCATCGGGATGGAAGACAAGCTTGGTTCCATCGAACCGGGCAAGCTGGCAGACATCGTCATTGTTGACACAGGCTCCGCGAATTTGGAACACGCCCCGATTTATGACATTTACGCGCACCTGGTTTACGCCACCGCCGAGGCCCGCGACACGATCATCGGCGGCATGCTGGTCGTGCGCGACAAACGTGTTTTGACGATTGACTGGCAACGATTACGCAAGCAGGTGCGCGAACAATCTGATCGCATCATGCGCGTGGCACGTTAAGAAAATGGCTGACTCCGAGCAAAGAATTTTTGTTTCGCACGTCGCAGGCATCGGGCAAACAGTCCTCGCTTTGCCTGCGCTGCGTGCGTTGCGGCATTACTTTCCGACGGCTCATATCACAGTCGCGGCGAGCAATTCTGCGTTTGAGATAATTCAACTTTCACGCACTGCCGATGAAGTCCTGCCGGTCTTTCGACGCGGTGAAATTATCCGTCCTCGCAATTCATATCGCAGCCTGAAATCATTCAAAGCAATTCGTCGCCAGCAATTTGATTTGACGCTGGAGTTGAAAAGAAATCCGGTCGGCGGCCTGGCAAGATATTTGGCGCAATCCGGTTCCAGCACAAAGAAAATAAAATTGCTCACCCAGCTTCGTGAAGCAATTCTTCAGCGTGGGCTAAAATACAAACACGCCGCTCAGGCATATCTGGAAATTCTGGCGGAAGTTGGCGCTTATCCCATTGATACTGCACCTAAACTTTTCACCGACCGCGAGGCAGATCAGCGCATAGATTTACGCTTGAGCAAACATGATTTTTCAAGCGGAGGCTTGTTAGTTGGCATTCATCCGGGCGCAGGCAAAAATAAACTGCGCTGGGCGACGGAAAAATTTGCCGTTGTAGCCGCAAAATTAATTCATACGATGGATGCGCGGGTGATTATTTTTGCCGGCCCTAATGAACGCGGCCTGGCTAAACATTTAACGCAACAGCTTCCGGCAAAAAAATCTTTGGCGCTTGAATCGTTATCACTGAATGATCTCGCCTCTGCCACCGCGCGTCTGAGCGTTTTCATCACCAATCATTCCGGGCCTGCGCATTTAGCCGCCGCTGTGGGTGCGCCAGTGGTTGTGACTTCATCTTCAGATCGCAACCTGGATAAATTACTCAGCCCGAATCATCTTCAAATTCAGCAGAACTCTATTGAATCAATCACGACAGATGAAGTGTTTGAGGCAGCGTGTCAGCTTATCCAGGCCAGCCGCGCCGAATTGTTATGGGCGCGATAAACTTTGCGCTAATAAAATATTAACAGTAAACTGCCTTTCACTTGCTGCCCCCGAAAATTTATTCCAAAGGTCACACATGAAAATATTAATGGCAGGCGACTGTCTTGGTCGTCCGGGTCGGACCGTGATTACTGAAAAGCTGAAAGAAATTCGCAGTGAATATGAACTGGATTTAGTCATCGCCAATGTTGAGAATGCTTCGGGCGGTTTTTCGATCACCAAAAAAGCAGCGGATGAATTGTTCGCGGCGGGCATTGAGGTGATGACTTCCGGCAATCACATTTTCGATAAAAAAGAAGTCCTCGACTTTATCAAAAACGAACCGCGCCTGTTACGTCCCATCAACTACGTGCCGACAATTCCTGGCAGCGGCATCTGGACGGGCGAGGTAAATAACTTCCCCGTCGCAGTCATCAATGTGCAGGGCCGGGTTTTTATGCCGCCGTGCGATGATCCGTTCAGAGCCATAGACGCTGCCCTGATTGCACTTGATCCGAAATACAAAATTATTCTCGTAGACATGCACGCCGAAACTACGGCTGAAAAAATGGCGATGGGAAGATTTCTTGATGGGCGCGTTTCGGCGCTCGTTGGCACGCACACGCACGTCCAAACTGCGGATGAACAAATCCTGCCACAGGGCACTGCCTACCTGACTGATTTGGGCATGACCGGCCCGCACGATGGAGTGATCGGGATGAAATCTTCGCTGGTACTGGAACGATTTTTGACCGGGCTGCATAATCGTTTTGAAGTGAGCGGCGGAGATATTCAATTGAATGGTTTGATTATTGAAGTTGATGACGTAACAGGAAAAGCAGTGCGTGTGCAAAGACTTAATTTTAAATTTAACTAAAGAGAATGCTCAACTTTCCACTTCCAAAATTGGGACACTACCGCGAACGGTTAAAATCTAAAAATGTTTACCGCAAAGGGTCAAGGAGACAAAGGGACAAGGAATAAAATCACTTGTATGGTTGGCTGTTCTTTGACCCTTTGCGGTAAAGCATTTATTTAAATCGTGCCGGCTCGCAGGGTAATTTAAAAGCTACTTCGCCTGCCGCTCTTTCCAGACCTTCACATACTTTGCAGTTTTCGGGTTCGCCTCATTCCACTTCGGCGCAACCGGATTGTCGGCAATCAGCAGCAGGCCGAGCGCCACCATCCGATTTGTCTTCGCCATATTTTCGTAATCAACTTTTTCCCAATGATCGCCGAGGCCGTGATAATCGGGATATTCAAAGGCTACACAAATGGTGTGCGCCGGGACGCCCTGATCGGCCAGCGCCTGGTTGTCGCTGCGATTAAAAAACGCATCACTGTTTCGTGGATGCTTGAAAACATCAACGCCGGTTTCCTTGCCAGCCTGCATAAAAATTTCTCCGACATCAGAAAAATCAAAGCCCGTCATGCTGGCGCGTCCGACCATTGAGCCTTCCAAATCATCGGTGCGACCAACCTGTTCGAGGTTCACATCCGCGACAGTTTTTTCAATCGGGAAAATCGGATGACGACCATAATACCGCGAGCCAAGCAAACCTTTTTCTTCGCCAAAAACAGTCATAAAAACGATGCTGCGTTTCGGGCGAGTTGCGCGTGCAGCCATCGCATTGGCGAGTTCAATGACTGAAACGGTCCCGCTGCCATCGTCATTTGCGCCGTTGAAAATACAGTCTCCTTCTTTGCAATTTGGCTGAATACCCAGATGATCGTAATGCGCCGTGACCAAAACATAAGTGTCTTTGAGTTCAGGATCAGAACCACGCAGCAGCCCGACAACGTTACGAAGTTTGGCAGGCTTTTCACCTGACGCCGGAGCCGTGAACGAAAATGAGGCCTGCGATGCGCCAGGTTTCATCGCATCATATAACTTCACAACAACCGGATCGTGGATCATCAGCAAAGGGGCATTTTGATTGGCATTGGGGCGGTTTTCAGGATCAACCAGACGGTTGGAGCCAAGCCCTGCTCCTGACTTTTCATTCCGATCAATCGAAACGATCAGGGCTGGTTTTAATGCTTTTATTTTGTTTTGAAAGTCCCTGATTGCGCCAAACATTTCACGCCATTTTGCTCTGTCTTCACGCCGATAATCCGGGATTTCCGTAATAATAACTTTGTTGGCAACCTGTGCTTCGGTCAACTTTTCCCAGGTTTCTTTTTGCTTGAAATCAACTTTGTAAAGCAGGGCGCGGGGAATATTTATCGCGCCATCAAAATTGAAACTGACCTGCTCAGGATTAACTTTGAGGCGCTGCTTGCCATTGCGCAGTGTCAGCGCAAATCCGTCATTATTGCCCATTATCTGCACCCAGCTTGCCGTTTGAAAATAACCATCGTCGCCAACTGCTTCCAATCCGGCGCGCCGAAATTGTGCGGCAATATATTCGGCGGCAATTTCCTGACCACGCGACGGAGTGTTGCGCCCTTCCAACAAATCCGAAGCGATGAACGACAAATGACCGCGCAACGAAGCAGCCGAGATACGATCCAGGACAATCTGATTCTGCGGTGATATTTTTTCTGTCTGCGCAAACCCAAAGTTCAAACTGAAGATCAAAAGTAAGCCGACAATCAACGTCTTCCGAAAAATAAATTGCTGTAACATTTTTATTCCTTTATGGGTGAAATGATAATTTGAAAATACTGCCTGATTCCTGCTCTTCTGTCGAGCTTACAATAGGAAGAATTAAACCTGACCCGTATAATGCCGAGATGAGCAAAACTCTTTTGCCGCCGACCCCGAAAGGCAGAAAGTACGAACAAAGCGCTCGCAATATTCGCGCCTTTGCCGGACTCAGGCGCGAGGATGAACCGCTTGATCCCTTCGCGCTTGCACCGTATGCCGGATTGATGGTGGTGGATTTTAATTTAATCGAAGGACTATCCGAAGCGACACGAGAACATTTGCTGGGCAAAGGAGCGACTGATTGGTCAGGCGGAACATTTACCCGCCCGCTGCCAAATGGCAGGCAGTTGGTAATTTTGAATCCTAATCAGGGGCCATCGCGGCATCACGCAACCTTGATGGAAGAGGTTTGTCATGTCTTTCTGGGTCACAAAGCCAACCAGTTGGAAATCACCAAAACCAACGATCAGGGCAAAATCGTAGCGCGTGATTATCACGATGCTGATGAGGAAGAAGCTTATGCTGTCGGCGCGGCGGCGTTGGTTCCTTATGCCGCGCTGCATCGTTTTGTCACGACCGGAAAAACTACTTTTTTAATTGCCAAACATTTTCACGTCAGCCGTGAACTGATTATTTATCGTATTAAAATTTCAATGCTGTGGCCGGAATACAAAAAACGACATCCGGCTGAAGTCGAGCAATACAATCAAAAATATAACAATCGCTTTGCAACAGCCGCGCCTAAAGATGAAGACGTAATTGAAGAAAAATTACAAGCCACCGCTGATTAAATAAATACAGTACGGGTTTGATTTGGTGCAAAGTGGACAGTAAATTTGAATGTGCTAAATTAAACGTTCGATATTTCCAGCATAAAATATATTTCTGTTTGAGGTGAATTCAATGGAAGCTTTTCAGGAAAGCATATTACAACTCGTGACCCAAACTTCGACCAACTTACCGCCCGATGTTCGACGCGCAATGGCGAGTGCGCTGGCGACTGAAACCAACGGTCGCGCTTCGCAGGCGCTGAATGTAATTGCCACAAATATTGATATGGCCTGCAATACCGAAGGCCCGATTTGTCAGGATACAGGCTGGCCTACGTTTGAAGTAAAGACTCCGGTTGGGGCAAATCAGATCACGCTGAAAAAAGAAATTCAGGCCGCGATTGCCGAGGCAACAAAGCTTGGCAAGCTGCGTCCGAACTCCGTTGATTCGCTGACCGGAAAAAATAGTGGGGATAATTTAGGTGCGGGAACTCCGACAATTCATTTCGAGCAGTGGGAAAATGATAAAGAAATCGAAGTGAAGTTGTTGCTCAAAGGCGGCGGTTGCGAAAACAAAAATATCCAATATTCGTTGCCGATGGAGTTGCCACATCTGGGTAAAGCCGGGCGTGATTTGGATGGCGTGCGCAAATGTTTATTGCACGCGGTCTGGCAGGCTCAGGGTCAGGGTTGCAGTGCTGGCGCATTGGGAGTTTGCATCGGCGGTGATCGCTCTTCTGGCTATCTGCATGCTAAAGAACAATTATTCAGAACCCTGGATGATGTTAACGAAAACCCGGATTTATTGAAACTTGAAGAGTACATCTTACAAACTTCAAACACGCTGGGCATTGGCACGATGGGATTTGGCGGCGGAGTGACTCTGATTGGCTGCAAAATTGGCGTCCTGAATCGTTTACCTGCCAGTTTTTTTGTTTCTGTCGCCTATGACTGCTGGGCGTTTCGGCGACTGGGTATAATTTTAGACGCGCAAACCGGAGCCATCAAACGCTGGCTCTATCGTGACGAGCAACAGCCGGAACAGAAAATGACCAGCGGAACTGGGTTTATGCTGACGGGAAATGAAAAAGTTTTGCGGACACCGTTGACCGAAGACCAGGTGCGAAGTTTGCAAGTCGGCGATGTCGTCTTAATTTCCGGCGAAATGTTCACGGGACGCGACGCTGTTCATGCACATCTGATGAAGAATGATCCGCCCGTAAATTTGCAGGGAGCGGTGCTTTACCACTGCGGCCCGGTTGTTCTGAAAGATGGAGATAAGTATGTGATCAAAGCCGCAGGCCCAACTACCAGTATTCGCGAAGAACCATACCAGGGCGAAATCATCAAACGTTACGGCGTCCGTGCAGTGATGGGAAAAGGCGGAATGGGCGCTAAGACGTTAGCCGCAATGAAAGATTTCGGCGCAGTTTACCTGAACGCTATTGGTGGCGCAGCGCAGTATTACTCCAAATGTATTGATGAAGTAATAGACGTTAATTTATTGGATTTTGGCATCCCAGAAGCGATGTGGCACCTGCACGTGACGGACTTTCCGGCTATCGTCACAATGGACGCAGACGGAAATTCGCTGCACGCAGACGTTGAACAGTCTTCTGCGTTGATCCTGAAGAATTTAGCTACACCTGTGTTTTAACTGGTACGGAGCTGAATGTTGGCAGGTAATTTACTGACACCTGATGGTCAAAACTGAAAACCATCATTCCTGACCAAAATTGACGAAGAAATCCAGATAATCAGCATTTTTTATAGCTGATTAACTCTTTTAATTTATCAGGAAAGGATCGAAAGAACTTGAGCAGTAGGAAACTGCATTAGGCGGATTGAGATTCCGTCTTACCAAATAACGCAGCAAAAGCATCACGCGCATTCGGTGAATCTTTGCGAGTATTAAGCCATTCAGCCGTCGCATTAATCGCCTGAGTCGTCATACTCGGCGCAGGTTTGCGGCTTTTTTTATTTTTCTTCCGCGTATGAAAATCGGCGGGAATGTCTTCTTTTTTAACTAACCTCGGTTTACTCATAATATTTACTATCCATTTTTTATTAATAATTACAAAACTGGCATTTGGAGCTTTGATAAAACCAGCTCTAAAAAATCCGTCTTTTCAAGATGTTGAAAAGTCCAGTTTCAGCCTAAAGATGTCACGCTTGCTACAGAAGCAACCCTTAAAATTAAGGAATGGAGTTAACAAAGATGTGAGTGTTAAGGGCTGAAAGTTTGCCTATGCTAACTTCAATTTTCAGTTTAACACAGCTTTAAAAGATTGCAAGCAGACTTTAGATTATTTATTTCGCAAATTCGTTGTATAAAGATGATGAAAATAAAAAGAGTTTAATTTGCCAGCCTTTCTTTTACAGATTTCAGGGAAACAGTCCCTGTTATCCCGCCAGCCAGAATTAGGTCAATCAGACCAAGTCCAAGGCCGACCACGCCTGCCACAAAATAGCCATACGTAAAGGCACAAAGGGTGTAAAGAACAATGATGCCCAGTCCAACTATATGAGCCAGGTAATTTTCCAAAGCCTGCGTTCTAAACATTAACTTATCCGCACTGAAAATTACCATGCTCACACAAAACCAGCCGAAGAAATTACGCAGGGGGATGCCATAATACGCTCCTGCATGAAGCCAGTTCCAAAAATTAAAAGGGTGCGCAGCAACAGGGTCAATCAGCAGATCAATCGCTGTCATCCACAACCCACCCAAAACAATTCCAGCCCCGGTGGGAAGCCGAAATCGCATCAATATTTGCCTCACATATCCGATTAAAATTAACCAGGCAAAAATCATCACGATTGGCGTCCCCAGCCAGTTCGGAGCTAAAACTTCGGTGTAGCGATAATGTCCAAACAGCCATCCATATTGCACGCCAACCACTTCGGCAATAAACCCTGTCAAGCCTGCCAAAAACAATTGAAGGCGTTCCTGCTTTCCGGCTGCTAGTAACACCAGGCCTCCCGCAAGATACAAAAAGCTTGAACTGCCAAAGCCTTGGAGCGGTGCCTGATGCCACAGTAAATGCGAGGCAATTGCGCCACACAGCATAACCAGAAAAAGTGCCGCCAAAATCCGAATTGTTACCTTACGCCAATTCATATTTCTGAATCAGATCAGCCGTTATTTGTGCGGAGAGTAAAACCGTTGGCGTGCCCCCGCCTGGATGCGTGCTCCCACCAACGTAATACAGTCCTCGATATTTACGATCTTTGTTGGGGGGACGAAGAAATGCCTTCTGCCAGCCGTGCGAATGCGTACCGTAGATTGCTCCGCCCGGCATCAGATAACGCGCGGCAATTCGATTTGGCGTCCAGACATCTTCCACCACAATGTCGGCTTCAATGTCAGGAAAACCGCCGCGTCGCAACCGCGCAAAGACGCGCCGTCGGGCTTCGGCAATCATTTCATCATTCCATTCATGACCATCATTCGCCGCCGCATTCGCCATTATAAATAACGCTTCGCCTTCGCCTGGCACGATTGAGCGGTCACTGCGACTGGCACAATTAACATAAATCGTCGGATCATCCGGGAAAACCCGTTCAGTAAATAATTGGGTGAATTCTTTTTTGTAATCCGCAGAAAAACAGATTTGGTGATGGTGCAATTCTGGTAAAGTTCGTTTCACTCCCAGTAAAAATACCAGCCCGGACATTGAACGGTCATTTTCCCTGAGGCGTGTCGAGTGCGGTTCACCCAGCATTAATTTTACGTCTTCGACCTCACAATTAGCGATCACGACATCCGCCGATAATCGCGTTCCATCTGTTAAAATCACTGCCTTCACCTGATTATCAAAATGCTCAATTTTTTCAACCTTTGCATTTGTGATCAGCGTGATGTGCTGCTGTTTTGCCAAAGCAATAAAACTTTGCACGATTTGATACAAGCCGCCTTTTGCGTACCAGCCATTAAAGGCATATTCGATATAAGGAATAATTAGCAATGTTGCGGGTGATGAGTACGGCGAAGACCCGACGTAAGTTGGATAGCGATTGAAAAGTTGTCGAAGTTGCGGGCTCCTGAGGTGCGAGGCAACAACTTTCCCATAATTTCCCCACGCATTAACAAGCGGAAAATGTCGCAGCGCCGGTAGGTCTTTAAAACGAGGGCGAGTAAAGGGAACACCACGCAGGAAAGTATTTTGGGAAAGTTCATAAATTTTTCCTCCAAGCTTAAGTAATTTCAAAAAACCATTTACGTCATGTGGCTCTATCTGCCTGATGGTTTCCAGCCATTCCGGCAAGTCTGCGGTATAAGTTAATCGTGTTCCATCATCGAATGAGTAATAAGATAATGGATTCATTGGAATCAATTCAAGGTAGTCTTCCAGCTTACATCCGGCAGTTTCAAAGGCCTCAGCAAAAACCCAGGGCATAGTAATTAATGAAGGTCCTGTATCGAACCGAAAACCATTCGATTCCCAGCTATTCATCTTGCCACCGAAATTCGCTCCCTGCTCACAAATAGTCACGCAACAACCTTGCGCAGCAAGCCGTATTCCAGCAGCTAAACCACCTAAACCTCCTCCAATAATAGCGACTTCTTTCGTTTGCATAAACTAAGTGCTCTTCTAATATGTACGCCCTTTCCAAACGACTCCGCGCCCCGTCTTACAACGCCACCAGGATGATAGCCCCAGTAGAATCAGGATAAATTCGCCAAGTGGGTGAAAGAGCACACTTAGCAAAGAGTGCCTGAATCGAATTACCAGCATAATCCTTGTTAGCAGTACTAACAAGGATGCGATAAGCGGCAGGGAGCTTTTATAGAGCAAGATACCGACAAAGGGATAAAAAAATACAAAGATATGTACTGATAAAAATAGCCAGAAATTATACTCCTGCGTAAAGGCCGGATAAATATTCTTTTGAAACCCTGACCATATCTCAGTAAATGATGAATACATTCTTAGATAGACTATTTCCTGCCCGTCAAGACACGCGCCTGCCTTACCATCAGCACGCCAGAGCTGGGCAATTCTGGTATCTTCAAATATTTCACCTTTTACTTTCTCGTGACCCCCAAATTGTTCATAGCTGTTACGCTCAAATAACATACAGGCCCCATGCGCCAGTCCCAACCCGGCATTGAACTCAAACTCAGGTCGTTTAATCAGCGCCAACCAGCTGGGATAAATACTAAATACAACAAAGTTGAGTAAGGGCATGAGTAACTTTTCAGCCAGTGTCTGCATTTTTAATTCAGGCCAGCACGAAAGAAAAGTAACCTGCCGTATTTTAGCTTCAGACAGCATTCGATTTACGGCATTAGGGGTTAAGCGGGCATCAGCATCTATAAACAACACCCATTCCCGTTTCGCTGCTTTCGCTAACTGAGCACAGGCAAAATTTTTCCCGCTCCAGCCGGAAAGGATTGGAACCACAGTCACCAGTTTAACCTTTGGAGACCGGGCAGAGTAAGCGTTGATAACCTGGGAAGTATTATCGGTTGAATGGTCATTATAAACCAGAATTTCACTTATGACAGAACCTTGTTCAATCACTGTCTCCAAACAAGCCGGCAAATTGTTCGCTTCATTTCTGGCAGGAATTAAGACAGAAACCGAATCGAAGTAATAAGAGTCGGATTTTCTTACGCGAGGCCAGAGTAAACAATTGCTTGTTGTAATAGCTAAACATATTCCACTAATAACTATAAGTGCCCACAAAAATAGCATTTTGACCCGTTATATTTAGCTTGCGGATATTAGCGCAAATTTACCGGATAGTAAGGATAAGTTGTGTGAAGCAGCTATCATTTCTGCCGCTGCTGCTAACAACCGGACTTCTCTGCAATTTCCAAATTTTGCCTCTATATCAGCATTTGCATCGCTGATAAGTTGAGCAGCCATTTTTCTGGCGCCGCAGCTTCCATAGGCGCTGACGAAGTTGGGAAGTCTATGCCGCGCATCCTGTTTCAGAGGCTTGCCAATTGCTTCTACTTCCCCTGACTCATCAAGTAAATCATCATAAATCTGATAAGCCATTCCCAGTGCTTCACCAAACTTTGAGAGGACAGCAATTTCTTCTTCATAAGCATTAGCGGCTATCGCTCCTGCTGTCATCATCAGCCCCATTAAAGCAGTGGTTTTCAGATTTCTACTAACTAATACATCATTTACCAGCCGATTTCCCCGCAGTTTAAGATCAACAACCTGGCCACCAATCATCCCATCGCCACCTATACAGTCTACTGCGTGTGTAATTAGCCGCCCTGCCATTCTGCTGTGACCGGATTTTTGGCATGTCAGAGCCAGCAGTGAATAAGATTGATTCATCAGTCCTAAAGATACCAGCAGCGCAGTACTTTCATCATACGCTACATGCAGGCAGGGTTTTCCCCGCCGCAGATCCGCATCATCCATGGCAGGTAAATCATCAATAATCATCGAACTGCTATGCAGATATTCAATTGCACAGGCCGCTGGATATAAGGCTTGCGGCGCGGCGCCAGCAATCATCCCTCCTAATAAAGTAAACAAGGGGCGCCATCGTTTGCCACCGGGGAAAATCACATAGTAAAGCGCATCGTTAAAGCGATGTGTTCCGGGCTGATGGCTGACAGGCAGGTTTTTAAACAAAGTATCCTCAATTTCAGGAAGATACTGTGTGACGAAGTTGTGTAAATCTTGACTCATAGCTTTTTATTCGTAATTAGTTAGTTTGAAAGAGTATTTCTGCCAATCCTGCCGGATTTTCGACAATTGGCAAATGCCCGGTTCCTGCCAGTTCATGACTGGACAATGAGGGAAGTATCTTTTGCCAGCGACGGAGTGATTCTCGGATGGCTCCGAAAGTTTTCTCTCCATGAACAATAGCGACTGGTACTGTGACAACACTAAACTGGTCGGCAATACCGCCTTCAGAAAGTAATTGCAAGTAACGATAAGTTACCCGGTGATTTACTTTTGAAAATGAATCCGTTAAATGCGTTCCCTCAGTTCGATGCTGTTTAAGTGACAGGTTCGTCATCAATCTGCCCAGCGGGTTGGCAAAAGTTGTGTAATAAGCATACCAGCCTATTTTCCCCATTTG
>JANMKB010000592.1:0-11508 GCA_031371805.1 Blastocatellia bacterium
GTTTTGCCAATAAAGGACGAATCGCATGAAGACAATTCACATTTCAACTCAATCCGCCCTTTCACGCCGCAGCTTTTTGCAACAGGCTGGTTCCCTTGCAACCTCAGCCCTGATGTTCCCGTCCGCGTTACAGCGGAGTGCCAGTAACAAGTTCAAGTTAGGGCTACAGCTTTTCACGATCCGGGAGGCGATGGCGAAAGACCTGCGCGCGACCTTCCAACGGATCGTGGAGTTTGGCTATCAGGAAGTTGAGACCTACGGATTTAACTACGGCAATAACAAATATTACTGGGGTTTGGAGCCGAAACAAGCTAGCCAGTTGCTCAGCGATTGCGGCCTGACGACGTCGTCAGGGCATTACGATCTGGACAAGTATTTCGCCAAAGACCAGCAGGATGCGTTACGACGCTATACCGATCAGTGCATCGCGGGCGCGACGGCGCTCAAGCAAAGTTACATCGTCTGGCCGACGCTGGCGGCGCAGTACCGCACGCTGGAGGAAATGAAACGACTGGCTGCCACGCTCAATACCATCGGCGAGCAAATCAAACGGGGCGGGTTGCAGCTTGCCTATCATAATTTTGGTTGGGATTTTATGGAGCAGGGCGGCGTGATTCCCTACGACATTATTCTGAAGGAAACCGACCCGGCCCTCGTGAAAATGGAATTGGATATGTATTGGTTTTCTTACGGCACGCGCACGAAGCCGCTGGACTGGTTCAAAAAACAACCGGGCCGCTTTGTCATCTGGCACATCAAGGATATGAATAAGCAAAACCGGGAACTGCACGAGGTGGTGGGCGACGGGCAAATTGATTTCAAACCGATTTTCAAGGATACCCACATCTCCGGCGTCAAACACATGTTCGTCGAGCAGGGGAATAATTATGTGCCGGATGCGATGAGTTGTGTGAAGCGTAGCGCGGATTACATGAAGAAATCGTTATTGAAGAGTTTGTAGCGAATGGTTCGCTATTAAAGCTTATGAGTACGAAACCGCAATTTGTCATTTGCATCAAAAACGAAGAGCACCCAGCTTCGTTACAGCTATGGAAGGTGTATTGTGTGTTACCCGACGAAAAGGGCGCACGGCATAAGATGATTCGCGTCGTTGATGAATCGGGCGAAGATTATCTTTTTTCCGCGAGTTATTTCGTTCCAGTAAAGTTGCCGCAAGCGGTAAAAACAATATGGCAAAAAGTAAAGCAACGCCCCTGCCTGAATTTGACTCGACTGCCGAGCTAGTAGATTTCTTTGAGACGCACGACATGGGCGACTACTGGGAACAAATGCCAGAGGCCGATTTTGAGATTAAGCTCAAACACAGAAAACATCTCATCGCGCTGGAAGAAGATGTGGTTATGAAAGTTACCCGCATTGCGAAAGCAAAGAAAGTTTCGTCGGAAGCACTGATTAACACATGGCTAAAAGAGAAGCTGCAACAAGCCAGCTAAAAAAGTAAGGCGAAGGAAGATTCAAATGCTGCGTTATTTTGTCAACCTCAATTCAACTCGGACACTCATCCTTCTGGTTTTCGTCTGCGCGATGGTTGCCACAACTATCGTCCAAGCCCAGAAGGCGATGGGAAGCCGCACCGTTCGTGCGCTGACACGCGATGGCAAAGTCATCGAAGGTCGCCTCGCCGCTGGCAATTTCACCCTGAACGGAACCAAGTTGCGCGACACGCCGCTTTCCATAAATTTAGCCGCCGATGCCAGCCCGCGTGAAGCAGAGCGCATCACTGCCGCGCTCGCCGCCGTGCAAGGCACCGACCGTGCCGCGCGTGACGCCGCAGTTGCGGAATTGACCGACATCGGATTGCCCGCGCTCACGCCCGTGCTCAGCGCTTACAAAGATCGTGACCTGCGCGAACCGGACGCGCTGTACCGTCTTTTCGCTCGCCTGATGCCCGGTTATGCCGACGCGGCAGATCGTTCGCTTGATCTCATTCGGCTGAAAAATGGCGACGCCCTGCGCGGACAATTTGGCGCTGAATCGCTCACGATTCAATCGTCCGGCAGCCCTGCAATGAAGGTTTCCCTCTCTGAAATTCGTTCGCTGGCGGTGCGACAGACGGTCATTGAGAAAAGCTTTGAGGTACATTCGTTGCGTCATTGCACTCAGATTGAGTTCCTCGATACAGGCGTCATCATTGACTCAAAATCTCGCGTCGAAGTGACAGCCGCCGGATTTGTGCGATTGTCTTTTGCGATTGATGGCTGGGCATCTGATCCCGATGGGCTGAAAGTGCCGGGGCCGAATTACAAAACAAATCTCGTGGATGGATTTCCTTTCGGCGCGCTGGTCGGCAAGGTCAGCGTGTCCGGGCAGCGGTTCATCGTAGGGCGTCATCTGGACAAAAGTGGCTTGGGCGAAGGGCGCCTCTACCTTGCCGTGAACGACAACGGTCATTGGCAAAACAACATTGGCAGCTTTCGGGTGAAGCTGCGCGTCAGTGATGCTTATGACATGGGCGATCCGCAATAAGTTATTGTATAGTTGTAACCGTTTGGTCGCTTTTGTCCCAGTGGCACGGTTGAGTTTAGGCAGGTCGTTGACGGCCTGTGTGCGAGTGTGAAAATCATTTTCGTCCCTGTGGGACGATTGAATTTGTACTCAAAACGGAACTCTTGTGCGACCGAATATTCAGCCGTCCCGCTTGGACGGATACTGTTGCCGTTAGCTAGCAGGCCGTCAACGACCTGCCTAAATTCAGATGTCCCTGACGGGACAAAGAGCCTGAGTAGTCACGTTTTATTTTGCCAATAAAGGACGAACCGCATGAAGACAACTAACATCTGCACTCAATCTGCCCTTTCCCGCCGCAGCTTTTTGCGCGGCTCTGGCATCGCGCTTTCGCTGCCATTGCTTGACGCGATGATGCCTGCGTTTGCCCGTGCTGAAACAAAGCCCGTGCCGCGCCGCTTCCTGGCGATTTGTAATAATCTTGGCGTGTTGCCGTCGAAGTTTTTTCCGGCGGCGGATTCCAAAGGTTTCGGCTATCAACTCTCGCCGTACCTCGAAGAACTCAAAGAGCACCGCGATCAGTTCACCGTCTTCAGCGGCGTTTCGCATCCTGACGTAGACGCGGGGCATCCGGCGGACAATTGCTTTTTGACTGCCGCGCCGCACCCGTCGAGCGGCGGCTTTCGCAATACGATTTCGCTTGATCAATTTGCGGCGGAACATATCGGCAACCAGACACGCTTTCCTTCGCTCACGCTCGGCGTCAACATTCAGCAAGGCCAGCACAGCCTTTCGTGGACGAGCGGCGGCGTCTTGATTCCTTCCGAAGAAAAGCCTTCCGAAATTTTCAAACGCATGTTCGTCACAGGCACGCCCGCCGAAGTGCAGGCGCAAGTGCGGCGTTTGGCCTTAGGGCAAAGCGTCATGGATTCTGTCGCTGAACAAACAACCCGTTTGCAAAAGAATTTAGGCTCACGTGACCGCGAACGGCTTGATCAATATATGACTGGTGTGCGCGACTTAGAAAAACGGCTCGGTCAAGCGGCTGAATGGGAACAGAGACCAAAACCTGTTGTGAATGCGCAAGCTCCGTCAGACACTGCCGCGCCGCGTGATTATTTTGAAAAAGTTCGTTTGATGTATGACCTCGCACGGCTCGCGTTTGAGACTGATTCGACGCGGCTTGTCGTGTTAATGCTCGACAGCGTGAATTCTCCGGCGATTACGATTGGCGATGAAACGATGGCTGACAGCTACCACGCGATTTCGCATCACGGCAGGAAGCCCGAAAAATTGCGGCAACACGAAATGGCAGATCGGATGCAGATGCAAGCGCTTAACAAACTCTTCACCGATTTGAAAGCGCACAAAGAAGGCAACGACACGCTGCTTGATCGTACGATGATTCTTTATGGCACGAACCTGGGTGATGCGAATACGCACGTGACGACAAATCTGCCGACGCTGTTTGCGGGTGGCGGATTCAAGCACGGGCAGCATCTGGCATTCGACCGCGAACGCAATTACCCGTTGCCGAATCTGTTTGTGAATGTGTTGCAACGTTTAGGGATTGAAGCGGATAAATTCGCCACGAGTACGGGTACGATGCGCGGGTTGGAAGTGGTGTAGCGCTCACCCTCAACACATGAAATTTGATTAGACAGGATTGATGAAAGTTGGTGAAGTGGTGTCCGACAACGCTGCCACCTTGTCGGCAGATTTTCTCGACCACAGTTTTTCTCGCAGGCTTATTCCCTGCCAGGAATTCGACAAGCTGGCAGCATTGTCGAACATTTTTCTGTCGGATTTGTCCGTCCTGAATCTCAATGAACAATCAAAAAATTAGCCGCCGACAATATCTAAAGTCTGCGCCAATAGGTTTAGCGTCCGTTGCGTCATTCACTTCGCTTGATACTGCAAAAGCGCAAAAAAAATCCCCCACAAAATCTGTAAAAAATTCTGGCGGCATCAGTCTCAACGAAGACAATAGTCATTATTTTTTCACGCGTGCTGGAAAAAAATTAGACGCGGAAATTGTCGCATCCTTCGTAGATCAATACGCCAAAACACAGGTGCGCGAATTGATCCTGAGCGCGAATTCGATGCGTACCAGTTTTGCCAGTAAGGTCTGGGATCCCATCTGGAAAGGCTACGATCCAAATGGCGCAGACGATCAGCCGCTCTTTGCCAGCACTCCTGTCGCTGCCCGCAAAGGTGCGCGAGGCTGGGTGCATACCGCGTGGCAATTGCATCAGGACGGCATTGATGTTTACAAAATTTGGATTGCCCGCGCCCGCCAGCACGGCATTTCTCCATGGATTTCCATGCGCATGAACGACGTGCATAACGTAGACGATGAGCAAAGTTACATGCACAGCGATTTCTGGCGACAGCATCCCGAATATCGGCGCGTGTCATATCACCTCGAACGCTCGGCGGCGCGTTCATTTGATTACGCGCACAAGGAAGTGCGCGACTATCATTTCAAGCTGGTTCGTGAATACGCAGAGCGCTACGATTTTGATGGACTCGAACTTGATTGGATGCGTTTTGGCTATCACTTCAAACCCGGCAACGAGCAGGCAGGCCTGGCAATTCTGACAGATTTTACCGCCGAAGTTCGCAGCCTCTTAAACTTCTGGGAGAAGAAACGCGGGCATAAAATCCGCCTCGGAGCGCGTGTGCCTTCGCGTCCACAGACCTCATTAACATTGGGCTATGATGCAGTCACGTGGGCGCAGCGTAAACTCATAGACATGCTCGTCGTCACGCCGTTCTGGGCGACTATTGAACCCGACATGCCGATGGAACTTTGGAAAGAAATGTTGCGCGGAACTTCGGTGACACTCGCGGCAGGCTTGGAACTCATACTACGCCCATATCCTGATGCAAAACCAGTTCAATATAACTCGCTCGAAACCGTACGCGGCGCGGCGGCTTCCCTGCTGGATCGCGGCGCAGATCGCATTTATCTTTTCAATTACATGGATTCGCAAACCGCAATGAATGATCTTGATAACTATCCAACGCTTTTACGCGAAGTTGGAAAAGTCGAAACGCTCAACGAAAAACCCCGCCGCCACATTTTGACCTACGCTGACACCTGGGCACCGGGCGAAGCGAGCGCGATTCCCTTGCCCAAAGAATGTAAACCGGGAAGATGGTACGGCTTCCGTTTGCCAACCGGCCCGAAGCCAGTTTCAGGTAATATTTACGGGCTGATCGGCATCGAAGGGTTACAGGAAGCTGAAGCATTAAAGAGTGAAGTTCGCGTCAATGGAGAAATTTGTAAATTGATCGGAGCGGCTGAATTACAAAAACCAAAACCCGCCTCCCTCGTTTTCAAATGCTTAATTCCTCACACGCTGATGAATCGCGGCTACAACATCATTGAGTTTTCATCCACGCAAAATTGTCAGATTGTCTGGGTAGAAATTGCACTAGAGTCCAACAAACTTTAGTTTGTTGGACTTTACGAAGGCATCAAAACTTCCAAAAATTCCAGCCCTGTACTTGCGAGCAACGAATAATCTTTTCCCTTAGGAATCACGCAACTATCGCCAGATTGCAATAGATAAGCTCCTTCGTTTTTACTTTCAATTTCAAGCTCACTATTCAAAACGAAGTAAAATAAAAACTCATTCGGATGCCCATTAATAAAGGCCGTCGTAGCCTTCTTCGCTCGCAGCACACGCGCTGAAGCCATTCCATTTGTCACCGCTACGATGCCTGTATCACGCACTTCAAAATCCCCCCACGGCATCCATTCTGCCGCGCTCACTTGATGATGCAGGAACCGCTGTCCGCTAAAAATTCGCTCAGGCAAAACCTGTTTCGTCGGAAGCTTGAGTTCGTGATCAGCCCAGGTTTCATGAATTGCCGGACTGCCAATTTCGATGACTTCCAACCCTGCCGACGATTCCAAAACACGATGCTGAATTTCCGGCGGTTGCAGCACACAGTCTCCGGCTCGCATCACAAACGGCTCGCCCTGATCTTCATAAACCAATCGCGCCCATCCTGCACGGCAATAAATCATTTGAAAATTTATTTTGTGATAATGCACATAATCAGGAACGTCTCCGCCATCAGGAATGCGAATGTGTGAAGCGATGACGCGCCCTCCCAGACGGTTCGGAATCAAATCACGGTAGTGCATTCCGGCGCGTCCTTCGTGCCACGCATCGCTTTCACTGGCGCGGCTGATGATGAATTCCTGCCAATCGTGCGGCGACTCAGGCAACGATGATTCCAGCTCGTTCGGTACTAATTGAATCTTCATTCCCTGCCCTGAAATCAAGGCAATTTTCGGATCATCTGCCGGAACAATCATGTCCACACGAAATTGCAGCCGCCCCGTAAAATACACCAGCGCTTCTGTCAGATCAGGAACCTTCAGAATAATTGTTTCGTGATCTTGGTTCATTATGAGAAGGCTATCATTTATGAACGCAAACTCAATGCTACACGTTGCGAGCCGCACAGATTCTGCTATATTTTCATTTGCGTATGAAAAAACGTTCTCAACAATTTTCGCTGCCGCAACTTCCTTCGCGCCGCGAATTTTTATGGCAATCTGGTAGAGGCTTGGGCAGCCTCGCGCTCGCCGCAATGCTTGGTGAAGAAAATGCGCTTGCCCAAAATTCCAAACTTCATCATCCCGCGAAAGCCAAACGTGTCGTCCATTTTTTTATGGCGGGCGCGGCCAGCCATCTTGATCTTTTCGATTACAAACCTGAACTCGCCAAACGGCACGGACAGCCCAGCGATTTCGGCGAGAAAGTAGAAACCTTTCAGGACGGACTCGGCCCGTGGTTGAAGCCGCTCTGGGATTTTAAGCCGTATGGCAAAAGCGGCAAGCTGCTCAGCGAACCTGTTTCCGCGCTAGGTTCCGTAGTTGACGACATCGCGTTCGTTCATAACATGACCAGCAAATCCGGCGTCCACAGCACGGCGACGCTGTTGCAAGCGACCGGATTTTTGCTACCGGGATTTCCGGGCGCGGGTTGTTGGGTGAGCTACGGACTTGGTTCAATGAATGACAATTTGCCAACCTTTGTCGTGTTGCCCGATCATCGCGGGATGGCTTCCAATGGCGTCAAAAATTGGGACTCCGCGTTTCTGCCCGCGCAACACAGCGGCACGATGATTTATCCCGGCACTGCCGAACCCGTGACTGATTTGTTTCCGCATAAATCCGGCACGTACATCACACCTGAGAGCGAAGCCGCTGCGCAAAAATTTATGGCGGAAATCAATCGTAACCACGCCGCTACGCGTGAAGGCGATCAGCGATTGGAAGGACGAATTCGCAGTTATGAACTCGCCGCGAAAATGCAGCTTGCTGCGCCGGAAGCCTTGAATTTAAAGGCTGAGCCTGCACACGTGCTGAAATTATACGGCTTGGATCGCGGTGTGCGTGAATGGCCAAAAGAAATCAATGACGAAGAAGAAACATTTTACTTCGCGCAAAAATGTCTGACTGCACGACGACTGTTAGAACGCGGCGTACGTTTTGTACAAATTTGGAGCGGCAACGACAATGGATTCCCGCGCCGCAACTGGGATTCGCACGAAGATGTCCGCCGCGATCACGGGCCATTGGCAACAGGCATGGCGCGTGGTGCGGCGGCGTTTATTCAGGATTTGAAACAACGCGGCTTGCTCGAAGACACGATCATTTTGTGGACGACAGAATTCGGGCGAATGCCTTCGAGTCAGGCAGGCACAGGCCGCGATCATAATCCGTATTGCTTCACGAATTGGCTGTGCGGCGGCGGCATCAAAGGCGGCATCACGTATGGTGAAAGCGACGAATTTGGCTACAAGCCACTTGATCGCAAAAACCCAACGGAAGTGTATGACATTCACGCAACGATGCTGCATCTGCTCGGCATAGATCACGAAAAACTCAGCTTTTATCACAACGGAATTCAGCGGCGATTGACGGATGTACATGGCAAAGTTCTCACGCCGTTGCTTGCTTAACACTTTCCAGAATAGGCCACGGATAACGCGGATCGGGCGGACTTTCGCTAATCTGACTACCTACAATCTAAACAAATACGAAAATTTTACAAACAATTGTTTCCCGTCATTGATGAATTGATTGGGGTAGCGGACGATCTGTGATCCTGTCGGCGTCGGCACTAAATTGAGGTTTTGCAAATTGCTGTTGTAGCCAGCATAAAAGGCTGTCCCCGCGTTTGGCTGCCACGTCATCAGGACATCCGCATTGAAATTTTTGGTTGTTTTGAGGCTACTGAACAACGGATTCGCTAAGACTGTGTTGTATTGAAAAATTGTGCGTAGCGAAAGCTCTCGATTGAATTGCCAATTAAATTTGGAACGGATGATGTGATTATTGAAAATGCTCGCTCCGGTTTGGCGGTTGATGGCGCGTGAAGAAATATAGGTGTTATCAATCCGCAATTTATTGAGCGGACGCATTGTCAGCGTCAAATTAAAATTGTCGCGGTCAGTTAAAAACGGAGCCTGCCCCGCAGCCGGATTAAAATTAATGCCAGGAAAACGAAAATAATCTGCCTGAATACTGAACTGTCTGAAGTAACTCGAATTAAAACCAATGCCTTTAAATGGCGAGGAAAAATCCAGATCACGATTTCCGCCCCAGTCCTGCGCCCGCAAACGTTCACGATTATTTCCGACCGTCATATTTGCCCGTGTTCGACCTGTGAATTCAAAAAATAGACTGTTCATTGCCGTCCAATCCAGGCGTGTACCTTTGTGATCTTCGTTGTAATTCTGCCGTGTACGCACGCCCCATGCCGTTAGAAACTTATTTTCAGGGCGAAATTGATACGCTGCGGTTTGGCTGAGACCGCGAATATCACGGCGGCGAATGAAGCCACTTTGCGCTTGAAAACCCGCGCTGTAATCTGACACTTCGGCTTCGTAATTAAATTTGCGACCTTCACGCGAAACAATAAAATCAAGAGCCGGGCCGGATTCGCGTGAACCGTTCAGGTTTTTTGTCGCGCTCGTCACGGCTTGAAATCGTGCAATCCAGTTTGAGCCAAATTTCAAGCGACCATCAATTCCGCCTGCACGATTTGATCCGCCCGCAAATTCGCGGTCGGTATAAATTGCTCCGATATTTGAATTCTTAAAAATGTCGCGGCGCACACGAACGATAGCGAAATGTGCGCGTGCTCCCGTCAACGGATCATTATCTGCGACTCTGCGCCCAGGCGCTTGATCGTCAATAAACATGGTGCCGATAGAGTACTTCCCGACTTTGCCTGTGAGCTTCACACCGAATTGCGGATCGGCAATCCGGCGCGTGAAAACTAAATTAATTGGCGTTTGAAAGTAATCAGAATTTTCCAGAAAGAACGGACGACGTTCAGGAAAAAACACCTCGAAGCGTTGATTAACCGTGACCTGCGGTTCATCAGATTCGATCTGCGCAAAGTCAGGATTCGCTGTAATATCAAGCGTGAGGTTGTCTTTCAAAACAATCTTCGCATCAATTCCACCCGCGTATTCATTGCCTTTGTCGAAGCGCGGACGATTGCTGTCACGCGCATCCAGCGCACGAAATGAGCGCGCCGAAGCATACGGAATTAGTTGCACGTTACGCCCCGGCGAAATTCCTTCGAGTCCGGTAATCGTTGCCGCCTGCGTCAAACGCCCCTGAATACGGCTCGAAACGCGCGGCCAGTACCCCCATTCGTTGCTCGCGTGAGGAATTGTTCGCAACAAAGTAAGACCCCACGTTTGCAAATCACTCGGAGAAAAGCGCAAACTCTTGAACGGAATTTCCATCAGCACAACGTAGCCGTTGCCCGTCAATTTTCCGTGCGAACGCCACAGCGTATCAAACGTAAAATCCGGCCCCAGATTTGAATCTTCATTCCAAATCGCATCAGACTGAACGCCGAACGGATTGCAGAGAAAAACATATCCGCGTCGCTGGTCGTGATAGGTGTCGAGCGTTAACTCGACCCAATCGTCATCAAACGCATTTTCGCGCTTGGCCATCCGCGCCCTGATTTTTTCCGGCTCAGTATCGAATGCGACCCAGACCACATATAAATTCTTGTCGTCGTAACAAAAATAGACTTCGGTTTTTTGCGTTGCGGGTTCACCGTCTTTTGGTCGTTGCTGAATAAAATTTTCAGCTTTGGCAAGCTTGCCAACGAACTCTCCGCCGGGTTTCATTTCGAGGAAATCTTCAAGCGTGGGAGGCTGACTGACTTTGGGAATTTTAAGTTGCGGTTTTGCTTCGCTCTGCTGAATGGTGGATTCACCTGGTTGCGCGAAAACAATACTGGAAAAAAACAGTGCAATAAAAATAGTAGAATAACGCCTGATCAAAATACTTCTCCATCCTGCTGAAAGGTCATGCTGTTGCCAAAATAATAATTATGCTTCCGATTTGAGCAATGCCAGCGCTACTCGTAAACGAGCGACTTCAGCCTCGGCTTCCACTGCGCGGGACTCGGCTTGTTCCTGCGCCAGCGCAAGTTGTACTCTGGTAGGAAGAAATTCATGCGTCAGAGAATTGAAAAACCTCAAAGTCTCACCTGTATCAACAATCTCCAGGCCTAAAACAGCGCTGCTTACGCGCCCTGCCAAAACTTCGATTTCTTCGTACTCGGTGGCTTCCAGGCGGTAAGCCCTGAGTGCTGGCTCAAGGTAATCATACTCAGGATCAAAAATGTAATATTCCGCTACTCCCAGGCGTGCATAGAGTCGCCATTTCTTCTGCAAATCCTCACCCCATGTCCCTCTGGAAGAAATCTCAAAAACCACGTCAGGTGCTTTTCCCTTTTCCCAAAGTTTATAAACACGCCGTTCGTGATTGGCAATTCCCCGGACGACAAACACATTGGGCGCAACACTTTTTTTGTTCTTGCCCTGTTCGTAATAAAGCAACAAATTACCTGAGACATAAACGTCTGGTTTCGCACGATAATACGCCTGCAATTCGGCAATCAATTCCATCATCAAATTGCGATGAACATCGGTTTCAGCCATTGGTTTGCCATCCGATTCCGGGTAAAAAATATCCGTCGA
>JANMKB010000596.1:0-2517 GCA_031371805.1 Blastocatellia bacterium
AGAAGGCGAGCGTTCTTTCCTTTGTTATAGACGATGTACATCCACACGACATCGGCACAATTTTAGATCAGGAAGGCATCGCCATCCGCGCCGGACATCATTGTGCGCAACCGATTATGCAACGATTCAACGTGCCAGCGACTGCGCGCGCAAGTTTTGCGTTTTACAACACGAAAGAAGAAATTGATGCGCTGGCAAATTCGATTAATAAGGTGATTGAAATATTTGGATAGTTGGTTTTAGGTCTTTGGGCTTTGACCTTTGTTTTTTGCCAAGACCCAAGACCCAAGACCCAAAATCATTTTTATGTCTGATTTAAGCGACCTCTACCAACAAGTAATTTTGGATCACAATAAAAAGCCGCGCAATTTCAAAGCGCTGGAAACACCTTCGATCACGCAGGAAGGTCACAATCCTTTATGCGGCGATCACATTTCTTTGCAATTGGAAATGGACGGCGAGGTTGTCAGGGACGTAGGATTCCAAGGTTCTGGCTGTGCAATTTCAAAAGCGTCATCCTCAATGATGACAGTGGCCGTCAAAGGAAAAACCAAAGTCGAAGTCGAACAAATGGCAGATGAGTTTATCAAGATGGTGCGCGGCGAAATTGATCCCGAAACCGAAGAAAATCACTTAGGGCGGCTGAAAATTTTCGCGGGCGTGAAAGAATTTCCCGCGCGCGTGAAATGTGCCGCACTCTCGTGGCGGACAGTGCAATCGGCTATCGCAGGCTCAGTCGAAGCTGTCTCAACTGAATAAATTCGGTATCTGAAATAAAATAAAAAGCTCGGCAGATGACGTCATCTACCGAGCTTTTTATTTGTGAGCTAAGCTCAAATTAATTAATCACGCTCTCTGTCTTCCTCATTTGTGAGCAGCGGCTTAGGCTTCGCTGTAATGTTCGGCATGGTCGGAGTTGCAGTCGGTGCAACTCCTCCTGCCGATGTCAGCACGGAAGGGACTTGCTGATCGCGTAAAAACCGATAAGAGATTGAGCGATAGACTTTGCCGGCAATATCGGCGGCATTTTTACCTGCCACACCAAGTCCGGTTGTCACCACAGTCACGACTAATTTTGGATTATCTACGCTGCTGAATGAAGTAAACAATCCCAGCTTATCTTTGTCCGTGCAGGTTCCGGTTTTGCCAGCAACTTGTCCGACCGGATCAAATGCGGCTTTTCCTGTGCCATAATTTACCGTCCCCGCCATTCCGGCCAGCATGCGCATCCGATCTTCCGGCGTCATGTCAATTTTACGCCGCAGTTGCGCTTTGAATTTCACAGCGTCTTCCGGTGTTTTCGGAACACGCGGAACATAAAGGTTGCCACCATTCGCAATCGCGGCGGTAAATGATGCAAGTTGTAAAGTCGTAATCCCGAATCCGTCGCCATGACTCGACATATGACCCGTTTCCTGCTCGCCCTGTTCTGGTAAATAGCCCGGGTCTTCGCCAGGCAGATTAACTCCGGTGGTTTGCCCGAAACCAAAATTCTGGGCATATCTCACCACTTTATCGTAGCCAAGTCGCCGCCCAAGCGTTTGAAAGAAGGGATTGTTGGAGCGCGCCACTGCATCAGTTAAATATAAGCTGCCGCCGCCAAAATTCACTTCTGAATTCGGGTCAAAAACATTTTCATGTAAGGCGGCCAAGCCAATAATCGGCTTTACGGTTGAGCAGGGCTTGACGGGAGTACCAAGCGCCATCTTCTGGTTAACGATGCTGTAAACACGACCATTTGTGGCATCCATCACCACTACGGCCCCGGCTTTTCCACCCAGTGCATCAATCGAGGCCTGGCGCACAACCATGTCTTCGCCGGTTGTATCGTCATTAAGAATATTAGCTGCAGCACCATTACGCAGTGCCGCATCGTGGGCATGAATGGCGCGAATGCGGGCCGCACGAATAGCTGCCAGACGAGCCAATTCACGCCGTCGAGCTTCGGCGGCGGCAGCCGCACGGGCAGCAACAAGCTTACGTTTCTCGGCTTTGGAAAGCTTGCCCTTCCGTTCGCGTTTGGCTAATTCCTTCAGGTTTGGACCGCGTTCTGCGGCCTTTTCCCTCCGTCCCTTCTGGGCTGATTTAGCAGCTTTCTTTGCTGAATTTCCCACACGACGCTTGCTGGCAAAGACTAAATCCTGGGGGATTAAAACTGCAATCACAAAGAGCGTCAAAACTGGAGCAAAAAAACGAAAAAAACGTCTCATCTATTTATCCCTCTTCTGTCTCCGCTACCGTCGTCGTTCGGGTGAGAACAACAAACTAAAAATAACGCCGGAGCGTGACAGTAACTAGCAAAGCTTATCTTTTAATTGATTTTGAAGCCGGAGTGAGGCGTGCAAATCAGAACGATGAACAGGCGCTCTACTATTTCACCTGTTTCAGAACATCCAGCCTTACCTGTACAATTGGGGAGCACGCGCACAGTGACTTCCTCCAAAGCTTTGTTATTGGTTACTACTTTTACAAAGCCAAGGGGCAGGCGCACGACTAGGACTATAACAAATCTTTCCC
>JANMKB010000601.1:0-2170 GCA_031371805.1 Blastocatellia bacterium
GGCGATTGAGCTTGGGACGCGGTTGCTGAATGATTCATTTGTGATCAAAAGAAGCTGGATGATTCCGTTGCAGGATTGGCTGAGCGCCGCGTCGTGGTGCGGTGGATTGATGGGGCGTGAAATTTTATGGCGCAATGAACGTTATCGTTTGCTGGATGATGGACGTTTTGTCCCCGTCATTGCGCGTGACCTTAACACAGAAAAATAGCTATCAGGAGTAGCACAAACTTTCCAGTTTGTGCTGTGTGCTAAGCCATAACCTTCTGTGTGAAGGTATGCTTTCCTTTGGAAGTATTTCTGACTGGAAACGCAACCTGGAAAGTTTGCGCTACATTTAATTCAGGGACGATTGCTGTACACAGATTTCCCGCCTGCTTTGGCTATCGCGTGAATCTCGCTGCTCAGTATACTTTTCACCTTTTCGAACTGATCGTCATACGTGATAAGGAAGACGCGGTTGTCTTCTTTCCATCGCTGCGCTAACACATTTCGATCAATAAACACAGGCGGACAATCGGGATAGTGCGAACCAAATTCCAGGACTGTTGTCTGCCCATCCACCAGCAACATGGGACGCGCCAGATAAAATCCGGCGCTGGAATGACTCTGAAATTCGCCATTAAAGGCAACGATGTCATTCGGTTGTATACGGCGCTGAATTTCTTTAGCCAGCGGATAAGTTGAAAGCGCCGGATTGAAAATCCCAAAGGCATAATGGGCGAAATATATGAACGCTGCCGTCGCAATCGCAGTAGTAAGCGAAGCCGCCAGATTGTTTCGTCGCAGGCGCAACAGAAACGCGAGGAGAAAGCCTGCACCCAACGTAATTGCCGCGCCGATAGCAGGGAAGCGCAAGGTGGCAAACGCTGCCGTCGTCAAATCTGAAGCGTGTCCCAGCGACAGCCGATAATTCTCAGGATTGCTGGTTAGGAATTGCGAAATGTCACCGCTCGGCGTGACATTGCGGGAAAGCCAGAGGACATAACCAAGCGTAATTGCAAGCATCAATCCAAGTGCGCACAGCAAGCCCTGCCCCCATTTTATCAACTGGTGATTTTCGGCTTCTCCCTGTGACAGGGCGCTGCCAATCAACAACGCGAGCGCCGGAAAAACAGGGAACGTGTAATATTCCTGGCGCGTAGAAAAGGAAAAAAATCCAACGATCACGAGGAACCAGAGGATTGCAAATAATCGTAACTGATCTTGTCTCTCAACTGGTCGCCACAGCTTCCCTGGATTGCGCAACGCCAGCGGCAAAAATACACTGAAGGGAAACAGCCAAACCAGATGTAACACCCAAAAAGGCAGTAGCGGCACAGTGTCGTAATCCATCGGAAAGCGCGTGCCTAAAAATCGCTTCACGTGTTCATTGATGAAATAAAACCAGAAGAATTTGTCATTCCGCATTCCCGCCAGCACGTGCCAGGGAACCGCCAGGACAAAAAATAATAACGTTCCCGCGAATGGTTTCATCTGCCAGACACGTTTCCATCCGTTGGTGAGTAACACAAAGAAAAATAAAATGCCGCACGGAAAGATTACGCCGATCAGCCCTTTTGATAAGACTGCCGCCGCCAGACACGCATAAAAAAGATAAATCCAATTCGTGTTTATTTCTTCGTAATAAACTTTCAGAAACACATAAAACGCAATTGTCATCCACAGCGTCAGGATTACTTCAAAAATCAAAATGCGCGTGAACAGATACACGCCAAGCCCGACGCACAAACTCAGTCCGGCATAAAATCCCGTGCGCTCTCCACCCACCCAATTCCCGAAGGCATAAACTACTAAAACCAGCAACAACGTCGCCAAAGTCAATGGTAGCCGCGCTGAAAACGTCGAGACGCCAAATATTTTGTACGAAATTGCCAGCGCCCAATACATCACCGGAGCCTTTTCCAAAAAGCGCACTCCATTCATGTGCAACGTCACCCAATCGTTGCGCTCGACCATCTCCCGCGCCGTCTCGGCATTCGCTGCATCCGCATCATCAAGCAGAGCCGGAGACCAGGCGCTTCCTAGATAAATAAAGGCAGTGAGTAAAATTAACAGCAACCAGCGTTGTTTCATAAAACCGTCAGAGGTGAGAAGGATAGGTAGTAAAACTTAACCTTCAGCATAACAAGCAAATTTCAAATCACCAACCAATGGGGAAAAATATGAAAGG
>JANMKB010000604.1:0-2820 GCA_031371805.1 Blastocatellia bacterium
ACCCGCCGTCACGATGGATTTCCCATCCGGGCTGTAGACCGCGCTGATGACCGCTTCCGTGTGCCCTGTAAATTCAGCCCGTAACGGATTCGCTACCAAAGATTGGCGTAAGGCGTCATCTGCCTGCGGGGTATATTTCACCTGAATAGATTCATTCGCGAGCGCCAAGCTCAATGCAGGATCAATTTGCAATTACGAGATAGCGCTGGAAGCCAGTTCGCGGGAATAGGCAATCTGGCCTTGTTCTTTTGCAGCTCGACTACTCGACATTGCCAAATCGCGTTGCTGGCTGGCAAACAAACTCGCTGCCTGAGCTTCCTTTTGTAGTCCTTCTGCTCGTGTGCGCTCGGTTGTCGCTTTGTCCCGTTGCACCTGGGCTTCAGCACTCTCTGCTTCAGCGTTCTTGCGGGCTACTTCGGCCAACTCTTTTTGGTTAAGAGCTTCTGTCCGTAACTTCTGCACTTCTTGCAAAGCTTTGGCCAGTTCATTCGCTTTGAATTCTGCTTTGCGGCTCTGATTCCACGCATAGAGAGAAACCGGCACGTTCAGAATCAACAATGTAGTAAAGCCCAGGTACGCTGCACGTTGTAACCGCTTCGTCCAATTAACGGGCAAATGCTGGCTGACCCAGGTTTTATCAAAAACGGTTTGATAGATACGATTGCGCAACCGCAACGTCCCGCCTTCGCGCCGCACTACGCCGGAGAGTTTGAGGTGCGATTTAATCAGTGATTGTTCTTCATCCGGCACAGGCCGCGTCAGGATTTCTTTGTACGTGGTCAGGACTTCGTCTTTGTCCGGTGCGCGTTTGGTCAGCATATCGCGCACGAATTGCAGGTTGTTATCCTGCTTGCTCATGTCGCCGGAAAATGTGCTTTCGACCACGCGGTCAACCTCCGCCTCAGTCCAGTGCTGACGCTGCTGGTCAATCAACGCCAGGCAGAGGCGCTGCGTCAGGTAAGGATGCCCGCTCGTCCAGTTCATCACCCAGCGCAACACTTGTCGCGCCTGATCAGGTGGAAGCTGTAACCCGGCGGCAAACGGCAACGCTTCCTCAACCGTGAAGTCGGCTAATTCAACGCGTTGCCCGATATTGAACGGAGTGCGTTGTGGATCGCGGATCAGATCGCTGGGCGTGGCGACGCCAATCAGCACAAACGAGAGGCGATGCAAATCAGGATTATTGGCGCGAGCGTTATACAAATAACGGATCGCCGCAAAAAAATCGTCGGTAAACTTTAGGCTCAGCGTCGTGTCAATCTCATCCACAAAAATGACGATGCGTTCCGGCGCGGGAACTTCTTTCAGTAAGATTGCCTGGAAAAATAACGTCAGGCGTTGCGTCATGCCCAAATGTTGAGGGGCCTGCCACCAGCTTACGACATTGGTGTCGAGTTCGATCTGGTCTTCGATGGCGGCGAGTAAACCCAGATACCATTGCTCGGCATCAACATTTACCCCAATCGCAGTCAAATCAATGATGACAGGTTTGACACCTTCCTCAATCAGGCGTTCGGCAGTGCGCGTCATCAGGCTGGATTTGCCCATCTGTCGCGCCGTCAGAATATAAGTAAAGGCGGAGTCCCGGCACAGCGCCAATAAATCCGCATCGGCGCGGCGGGAAAGATATGTTCCATTCCCCGCCTGCACAGTTCCCCCGGTGGTAAAAATAATTTGCTCGGTGTTTGTATCAGACATGCAAAAACTCCTGAAAGTAATCCGCATAAAGCTGGCAACGGGGTGCTTCTGTTTTCCCTTCACGACGCACCAGGCCTGCGCCACGCAACCGAAAGAAAACTTTTTCGTCCTGACAACTTTGATTTCGAATCACCTGCCGCAGCCCCTGAACCAGCGCATCCTGCTTGTGCAGCCGGAACAGGTGATAGCGCAAATGATCGCCAAACGGCCCGTGATCGTCGGTTGCCTGCGCAAACAAATCCGCCACAGAAAGTCGCCCACTTGCCACCAGATAAAGCGCACGCCGCGTCAGGTAAGGATGCCCATTGAGCAGTCCCATTAACCGATTGACGCCTTCCGTCGTGAACGGTGAATTGTGCCGCTGATTGAGTTCCGTCACTTCTGCCAAAGTGAAATCGCTCAGGTCAATTACCTCGCCCACATTGAACGGCGACTGATTTAAGTTTTCGAACAATTGATATGGCTCGGTCGAAGTCACCAGCGTCAGGTCAAGCTGTTTTCAAATCGGCGTCATCGGCTTGGCGCGTCCATTGTGCCAGCTTCGCAACATACTAAAAAAATCGGTGCGAAAATCCGTCTCGAAAATGCTTTCCACTTCGTCCATCGCCAGCACCAGCGGACAGCCTAATTCCTTGAGCAAATAGCGGCTCATATATCGCTCGCAACGCTGGCTGTTACCCAAAGGCAGGCTCCAAAATTCGGCAACTTTATTTTCCAACTCCAATTCATCACTCAGCCACGAACAAAATTGCTGAAAGAAAAGGTCGGCATTGGAGAGCGCCTGCTTATCAAAAAGTTGAAAGTCGAGAAAGGCGATGCGCTTATTTTCCTTCATCGCAGTTTCCATCAGGCGCATCAGCAGGGAGCTTTTGCCCATTTGCCGTGGGCCTTTAATGGTGATGGTGACGCCATTTTTGCGCTTGATCGCGTCAAGCGCCGTCTGGTCAGTTGTGCGTTTGATATAAAAATTGGAGTCTGAATCAATTGTCCCTTCCGGCAAATCCAGTGACAACGGTTGCGCGGAAGGAAAGGGCGACGGAATAGCCTGACTCTCATTCGATGGCAGAAGTTCGGTCGTGCCAGTCAAAGCCCCGCCCTCAATGCCACGCCGTAATTCCTCAA
>JANMKB010000625.1:0-4469 GCA_031371805.1 Blastocatellia bacterium
CGCAAGCCTGCCACTTGCTCCGGGCGCAATGGCTGCAACGGCGGTTGCCATAAACTTTCTTCGATAATGAGTTCGACGGTCTTGCAGCGTTTGCCCTGCACGCCATCATACCGATAACGCACACACAGCAAACGTTGCCCAGACTGCCCGACGAGGCGTTTGGTGCCTGGCTGGCCTGGCTTTAGTTTCCGGCTCAGCAGCATGAAAGTGAAGCTCCGGGTAAAAACGATCTATTAACAAAAACTATCCGACTTTACTGAGAGATGGAGGTGAGTATAATACCTGCCCTCAGGTAGAGCAATCATTTTACAAACAAACCGCATATTACCGAAAGGGAGGGTTCAGCCTTGCAGGAGGAAGCAATTCAGCGGCCAAAATTACTGGAACAGGTACGCACGACGAGCCGGTTGCGAGGCCTGCGTTATCGGACCGAGCAATCCTATTGCGACTGAATCAGGCGTTACATTTTCTTTCACGACAAACGCCACCCTCAAGAAATGGGAGCGCCGGAAATCCGCGACTTTCTGGCGCCTTTGGTGAATGAGCGCAACGGGGAAGACTGCGGTGAGTTTTGTGGGATTATTGTTAATAAACTACGCCGCGGGACGTATCTTTTCACGCAAAAACTCGCTTACCAAATTACTAACTTTAACGCCGCCCATTAATGTCAGCACCTGGTGCAATCAGGTCTTTCATTTTTGTGAGATCACCATCGCCAGATGCAGAAGATAATTCATCAGATAAACATTTCACCCGTTGTTCAGGAGATTCATTGAGTGAACATCCAAAGCAGCCAATGAATGCTATAAAAATAAACCTGAAAATTATCGTATGACCTGGTTTCATCTGACCAGCACAAAATTTAAATTATTTTTATGAGAACGCATCCAGTCCCGTGATATGACGACCGATGGAAAGCAGATGAACTTCGTTGGTTCCTTCATACGTGTATACCGATTCCAGATTCGCCATGTGACGCATGATCGGATATTCGCCCATCACGCCGTTGCCACCTAAAATAGACCGTGCCGAACGCGCTACATCCAACGCCATCGCTACATTATTCATCTTGGCCATCGAAATATGGAGCGGATCAACTTCGCCTTCGTCCTTCAATCGGCCCAGTCGTAAGCAAAGCAATTGCGCCTTAGTAATTTCCGTTATCATCTCGACTAATTTCTTTTGCGTGAGCTGAAATGAGGCAATCGGGCGATTAAATTGGACGCGCTGTTTGGCGTAATCCAGCGCCGTTTGATAACAGTCAATCGCCGCGCCAATCACGCCCCACGCGATGCCATAACGCGCCTGATTCAGACACATCAACGGACTTTTTAAGCCTTTACTTTCCGGCAAAATATTTTCCTCCGGGATCAGGCAATCCTGAAAGAAAAGTTCCGAAGTGACGGAGGCGCGCAGGCTCATTTTGTGATGAAGTTCGGGTGCGGTAAAACCAGGCGTCCCTTTTTCCACCAGGAAGCCGCGAATCGTTTCATCTTCGTCGGTTTTCGCCCACACAATCGCAATATCAGCAATTGTGCCGTTCGTGATCCAGGCTTTGCTGCCATTCAATAACCAGCCATCTTTGACACGTTTAGCGCGGGTTCGCATGCTGCCTGGATCAGAACCGGAATTTGGTTCAGTCAGGCCAAAGCACCCAATGACTTTGCCTTCCGCCATCGGCGGCAACCATTTCATTTTTTGGGCTTCGCTGCCGAATTGAAAAATCGGGTACATGCACAAAGAGCTTTGCACAGAAATAAAGCTGCGCAGGCCGGAATCGCCTGCCTCAAGTTCCTGTGTCGTTAATCCGTAAATGACGCTGCTGGCTCCGGCGCAACCATATTTTTCTGGTAAGGTCGAACCAAATAAGCCAAGCTCGGCGACTTGCTGAATTAACTCGCGGGGAAATTCAGCTTTCTCATAACAATCAGCAATGATTGGTCGGACACGCTCATCAACAAAAGTCTTCACCGTTTGGCGCACCATTTTTTCTTCGTCAGATAACAACGCGTCAAGATTATAAAAGTCCGTGATTCCGGGTTTCATTTGCGTAACTCCAAGATTTATTTATTGCGATTATCAAGTCGGTACTCATTATTAATACTCTTCAAGCTCACTCTTTTTATGGTCCGCCTTATCATAAGTGAGTCCCTGGGTATTTGGGTATGGTCGCCACAGCTCCTCTTTAGGGAGTAAATCCGTCGCCTGATACCGCCATAGTACCTGCCAAAGCCCTGATTTATCGCTCAGATTAATCGCTTTACCATCCATTCTGCCAAGTTTATATTCCTTACGTTTATCCATATTCTCCCTGTCGCTTGCTTTAACTGGCTGGTAATAATGATCCACGCGGATCAGCGGCGGTGGCCCAGCCATCCTGAATTCTTCCCAGCATGCCGTGAAATAAAATTTCGGCGCCATCTAAAATTACCAGCACATCGCCCATTCTGATGTCAGAATTCATGACTTGAAATTTAACGGCGGTTGCTTTTCCATCCGCCTGTTCAAGGGTGACGTATTCGAAATCTTTTTTCTCAATCACCAATGATTGAGCGTTGCTTAACGAAGTATTATTGTCTGCCATTATTGATCTCCTGGGATTATTGCGGCTTCTTCCTGCGCCTCATCTTCACCGAGTCGTTCACGCAGGAACCTGACAGAGTTGTCATAAGCCTCGTCTATTTGTTTCTCACGATACTGCGCAAATTTCACCCACTCATCATTGACGAAAACTTCAAGTTCATCGGTGGCGGGATTTTGTCGGGTTAATAAGGCCATAGTTTATTTTACCTTGACCAGCGATGGTCTTTTCGCTTCTTCAACTTTCTGCCACCTGGTCTGACATACACGGCATTGATAATACACTGCCTCATCATCGGCGCCTGTTTTATGCAGAAATTGTGAAATATAAGCCTGTGTGGCCGCGCCTTCAAGCCGTTCAAATTTTGCGCAGGAACATTGAGGTGTTGCAGGATTCATATACTAAATTCCGCCACACACGGCGCGTGATCTGATGGACGTTCCCAGGTGCGCGGGATTTTATCAATCCACGCCGCTACGCACTTGTCTGCCAAAACTTTTGTGGCCCAGATATAGTCAATTCGCAACCCCTGATTTTTGCGAAAGCCGCCTTCGCGGTAATTCCACCACGAATAAAATCCGGCTTCAGCTTGATGCTGGCGAAAAGTATCGTGCAAGCCCCAATCCAACAGGACTTGCAGTGCTTGCCGTTCCTGCGGGCTGCAATGAATTTGCCCTGCCCAGGCTATCGGATCATAAACATCGCGGTCATCCATCGTGATATTGAAATCGCCGCACAGGACAGCCGGAAAATTCGGATCACATTCGTTATCCAGATATTGGCGCAAGAGCTGGAGCCACTCCATTTTGTAAACAAATTTATCTGAATCAAGCGCCTGGCCATTGGGAAAATACGTGTTGATGACACGGACGCCGTTGATCGTCGCCGCGAGAAATCGCCTTTGCCCCGTAGTCTCATCACCCAGGAAACCAGCCTTGACCTCGTGGCTTTCCTGACGTGAAATAATTGCTACACCGTTATATGATTTCTGCCCATAGATCACAGATTGATAACCAGCCTCAAGCAATGCCGCCGCCGGAAATTTTTCGTCCACACATTTGATTTCCTGCATGCAAAGCACATCCACACGATTTTCACTGAGCCAGTCCAGCGTGTGTTGCAAGCGCACGCCAATCGAATTTACATTCCAGGTAGCAATTTTCATTTGGGAAATTTTTCAGTAAAGTTATCAAGTAGTCAGGAACCTACATCCTGGCATTTTGTAATTGTGCAAGTCAAGTTACGATCAACCTAAGCAGTATGAAAACGATAGCCGCCCGCATTCTCGACCAAATGAATATCGCTTATGAATTGCGCGAGTATGAAGTCAATGAAGACGAACTTGATGCTGTGACTGTGGCGCACAAAGTCGGAATGCCGCCGGAAGCTGTCTTCAAAACCTTAGTCGCACGTGGTGACAAGCACGGCATTGTGATGGCGATGGTGGCGGCGGATGCGGAACTTGATTTGAAAAAACTGGCAACCGTTACCGGTAATAAAAAAATCGAACTGGTCGCCGTCAAAGAGTTACAGGGACTCACTGGATACATTCGGGGCGGCGTTTCGCCGCTGGGCGCAAAAAAGAAATTCCCTGTCTTCATTGATGAAACGGCGATTTTGCACGAGTGTATCAGTTTGAGCGCCGGACAACGGGGCTTACAAATTATTATTTCTCCTACAGATTTGGAGCGGGCAATTGATGCCACTCTAACGGACATCTCCAAATAGGCTTTGTCAAATTCTGAAGTGCCTGGATTCCTGGCTGTTACCTTGACTTCTCAGCATTACACCTTATCCTACGCATAGGCCGAAGAAGTCATTGCCTTAAATAATTTAAAGAGAAAAAAATATGCCCCGACGCTGGTTATTTAAAACAGAACCGACAGAG
>JANMKB010000659.1:0-2754 GCA_031371805.1 Blastocatellia bacterium
CGTATGTCAGGTCAGGTTGGTTACAAATATTTTTTTAGCAAAAAAAGGTATTTTGAAAAGTTCAGAGTTACGCTTTGAGCGACAATCAAACTACCGCTAAATTTCTGCTCACCTGCTTATATTGTGTTACCACGAGTCACCGACGCAGGCCGCCACGTTATCGAAACAGGCAAACACGGAACCAAAGATTAGGGGTACAAAGTAATGAATAATTTGTGGGCGTATCAGGCATTGTCCTGGTAAGGAATGACTTGGAAATAAACCTGCCAAATTATTTTTCACCGCAGAGACGCAGAGCTGGCGCAGAGTTGGCGCAGAGGGCAAAAGCAACTTCTCTGTTTCTTTCTCTGCGTTTCCTCAGCGTGACCTCTGCGTCTCTGCGGTGAAAAGGCATTGTTATTTCCGAGTCATTCCTAAGTAAAATTCCAACCCTATACTTTTTCTTCCTATACTTTTTAGGATATAGTTTCTATGGAGAAAAAAGTATATGGAAAACCCTTTTCGATTTGGCGGAGAACTGAATCAGGACGAATTGGTTGATCGTCAGGAAGAGCTGCAACAGGTCGTCGAAATCATTCGCACTGGCGAAAAATTATTTCTCATTGGCCCACGACGATATGGCAAGACCTCGATTTTGCACGCTGCCAGTCAGGTTTGCCAAACTCAGGGCGTCATGGTGCTGCGCTACAATTGCGAAGCCTTTCCCTCCTTGCGCGATTTAACCGAACGTATTTTTCGTGATGCGACTGCTGCGCTTATCAGCCCCACTGCTAAGGCTACGTCTTCGATGCGCGGATTATTTACGCGCCTCAAACCCGAAATCAGTGTGAATCTTTTAGAACAAACAGTCAGCGCATCTATTGGTGTAGACGAAGAAAGCAACGCGGCAGAAATCCCTTTATTGATTGACGCGCTGCACGGTGTTGAGGCGTTAGCGCAGAAAAGCAAACAACCATTCGGAATCATTCTGGATGAATTTCAGCGCATCATCGAACTCGGTGGAGAAACAGCCGAGCGACAACTTCGCGCCGCCGTTCAGGAACATCGCAAGATTGGATATGTCTTCGCTGGCTCAAAAACGCGGATGCTGGCAGAAATGGTTTCGGATCATAGGCGACCATTTTATCGTCTGGGTTCGCGGCGTTTTTTGGGGATTGTTCCGCGTGCTGAATTTATTCCGTGGCTGATCGAACAATTTGGCAAAGGGCGATTCACTGCGACGGAAGAAAATTTGACCTTGCTGCTCAATGCTGCCGAAGATGTGCCGTATGACATCCAGCGTTTAGCGCATACCTGCTGGTCAATGATGACAGGTCAAAATCTAAAAAAGCTGACTCCTGAAACCATCACGCAAGCTTGCCGGATGTTGATCGAACAAAATAATCCGTTGTACACCATGACGTGGAATCAATTGACCGCCAATCAACAAAACGTCTTGTTGCAGATTCGCCCTGAACAAGGCACAGGGCTTACTACCAAACGAGTATCAAAGCATACCGGAATCGCTACGACCACGATTCAGAAAACGCTGGACGCGCTACGCGATAAAGGGATTTTGTTTACGGAAGAACTGCCTGGAAAAATTAAATGGCGGTTTGAAGACCCGTTTTTTGGGATGTGGATTCAGCATATCGTGACTGAATAAACACTGGGAACGCCTGCATCCTGCGGACGAAACCTCACGCAAGGAAAAAAATTATCGCAGGGAATAGCCTGCCACGGTTTCGCCCGCAGGGATGCGGGCGTTTCCAGCGGTAAACATTTATTTCAAAATCTTTATAGTTTTCCCTATGTAAAATCATACGCCTTTTTTTCCTGTAGTTTTTTCGGTATGAAATTTATGGAGAAAAAGGCGTATGGTTTTTGGAGATAAAAGTGTGACTAAAACTTAAATCCGTATTTTTCCTCACGTTTTTTAAAAGCCTCGTCACCACCCTCAAGAATGGTTTTTACACTTTCACGGATCTCAAAATTTTCTAGTGTTCCAACTTTGTATGTAATCTTCCCGCCAATTTGATCAGCTACTATTATCTGCTCTGCATCAGTGTTTACTACAAGATTTGCATTATGTGTTGCGATGATTATTTGTCGTCTCGTTTTTGCCTTTCTAAAAGCGGGTTTCAACTTTTCATATATGTATCGATTATCTAAATGCTCTTCAGGTTGATCAATGAGTAATGGTTTATCACTCAGCGCGAGGAGAATCATCAATAAGACAATAGCACGCTCACCCATCGAGAGGCTTTCTATTGGCTTATCGTTAAAACTGACCTGTAAGCTATTTTGAAAAAATTTTGATAGCCCTAAATTGAAAATATCAGATTCGCTTACACTTGATTTGCGCGGTAATTGACCGATTAAATCGTGCAGTTTTTTAGCTGTTTCATTAAAATCTATCTCCGAAGTCATTGGGGTCGAATAAGCACACTCAATTTCATCGAACACTTGATTAAAACCTTCTCTCATAGTCCCTTGGTTGACTTTGCGAGTATCAGCTTTTTCAAGCAATGACTCCAAATATTTTTCTTTTTGATGAAGGCTGACAATTGCTTCAAATCTAAGCCCGGTTAATAAATCATCAGAGTCATCACCAAATTTAATAATCATGTTTTCGAGGTAAGATTTCTTTTCTGCAACTTTATTAAAAATTTCAGCAAACTTACTAAGTCGCTCAACCTCTAAAGTTTTCAAGAGTTCATTTTTGGCATTAAGTTCCTTTATTCTAGCCTGAATTTGAGCCAACCCAACGACTAC
>JANMKB010000661.1:0-16950 GCA_031371805.1 Blastocatellia bacterium
GCGCGATTTGATGAGCCTGATGAGCCAGATTGTCGCCGCCGTCGAACGTGGGATGTCGGTCGCCGGACGCGGCAGTTCATTCCCGACCGCCTTACGCGCCGGCCTGCTCGCGGTCACTGAACGCTATCCGTTCCTTGATCCTTTCGCCGCAGAATTTGAATATCAGGAAAAGGAAATTGTATTTGTTGGCACAGCGCAACCAAACGAATTTGCCACGGGCTTAACCGAAGCCTTGCGCCAGATGGTCGAAGATTTGATTTATTCGTCGAATGGTCGCGTCCGTGATTACATCGCCGAAGAATTGCGCAAAATCGAACAGGCACAAGCCAACGATATTCGCCGCTTTAATCTGGGCAGCCTGACCGAGAAAATCTGTCAGCACTAATCTGTAATTTAACTGACTATTGCGAATGGGGAAGAGTTTGTTACTCTTCCCTTTTTGCTATTACAAAACGCTTTTGGAGGTCTGTAAAATGTCAGACATTGCAGATGTCGTCATCATCGGCGGCGGCGTAATAGGAATGGCTATCGCGGCTGAGGTCGCGCAGCATTACGAAAATGTTTTTTTGCTCGAAGCCCTGCCGCGTCTGGGGTTGGGCGCTTCGACGCGCAACAGCGGCGTCATTCACGCCGGGATTTATTATCAAACTGGTTCACGCAAAGCATTTCATTGTGTACGTGGCGCGGAAATGCTGTACCAATTTTGCGCGGCGCACAATATTCCACATCAGCGCATCGGGAAATTGATTGTCGCTGACCGGACAGAAGATTTGCCGCAGCTTGAAGTGCTGAAAAAACTTGGCGACAGCAACGGCGTCGCAGACCTCGAAATTGTCGAAGCTGATTTTATCCGCCGACTTGAACCAAATGTAGTTTCGCCGCTGGCGCTTTATTCGCCGAATACAGGTATTGTCGAAGCTGAAGAATTAATCAAAACCCTGGCGCGTCTGGCGACCAATAACGGAGCGCATATCCTGACGGATACTCGTGTGCTGGACATTGAACCATTGCCCGATCATTCGTTTTCGATGCGCACTTCGCACGAGGCGAATGTGCAAACAAGAATAGTTATCAACGCGGCGGGATTATATTCTGATCAGGTAGCGAAAATGGTAGGCGAAGAAAAATACACGATCTATCCGTGTCGCGGAGAATATGCCGAATTGCCGCCACGTCTGAACCAGATCGTCAATGGTTTAATTTATCCGCTGCCTCCCGCCAACGGACATGGACTTGGCGTTCATTTCACAAAAAACATGGCAGGCACAGTGTTACTTGGCCCGAACGCTAAATATGTAGCGGACAAAGAAGATTATGAAAACAATCGCACACCGCTGGAATCGTTTTATGAATCAGCCGCACAGATTGTGCCAAAATTGCAGCTTGAAGATTTGCGCCTCAGCTATACCGGCATCAGATCACGGCTGCTCAGCAAACACGAAGCAGGTTTCGCCGATTTCGTCATCAAACATGATGACAATTACCCAGCTATGATGCACCTCATTGGCATCGAATCGCCCGGCCTGACTTCCTGTCTTTCAATTGCAAAATCAGTGAGTGAAATGGCGCGTCAGAAGTAATAGACAGCATCCGTTACAGTTATTCTATATTTTCGATGCTCAACTCAGCCTCTGGCTGTCGCCGATTGAGTAATATTTTCACCACGCAAATTATGATGATCGCAGCCGCGATGCCAAGTCCGATTTTCGCTCCGTTCTGCTTGAGGATTTCTGTTGCCTGCTCGCCATAACGCACAGCCAAATACCCTTCGAGAATAAAGCGAAAACCACGTCCTAAAATCATTGCCAGGACAAAACGCCAGAGCTTCATTTTAAAAGCCCCGGCGGACAAAACGAAAATCTTGAACGGAAACGGCGGCGGCATTACAGCGGCGACCAGCATCGCCCAAATGTCGTATTGATCCAGCGCTCGCTGCACTTTGGCGCGTTTCTCGGCGCTGAATTTTCGCAGCACGGCTTCCCCGCCCCTGCGTCCCACAAAATAAAGCAGCAGCGAACCTATCGTTGAACCAGCCATCGCCGCAAAAACATACAGCGGCATCAGCGCGGGTTTATAAATCGAGAGCGAAATGACTACGACATCGGGGCCGCCGGGCATCGGAATAAAAGCCGCGTCCATCAGGGCAATTAAAAAAATTCCCAGCGCACCAAACCCGATCAGGGCGGCTTTCAAATTCTTAAACCAATCCATAATTCCAGTTAAAAAAATAACCATGAGTTGAATACCTAAGTTCTATAGAGTGCAAGAAAATGTTTTCCACGAAGCCACGCGAAACAACACGAAGTTTTTTCGACAGGATTTACAGGATAAACAAGATTGATTATTTTTTGCGCCCATAAATCCTGTTCATCTTGTCAATCCTGTCTCATTTCTTCTTCGTGAACCTTCGTGTAGCTTCGTGGATGAGAAATGCTTGAATAAAATTATTCTGTCAGTGAAACTGTGGTCTTGTCCTTTAATGACCGACTACGAATAAATAAAATTAAGCCACGCAGTAGAAAAATCAGCAGGAGCAGAACTAACGTCCCGCCCAGCACTTCAGTGAAATGATCCTTCAACCAATCCAGCGCCTGCAAGACCTGCTCGCGCATAAAATAAGCGGCAATGCCCCAGAAATAATAACGAATCATCCGCGCAACCATAATCGTCAGGATAAATCGTCGTAGCGGATAACCGAGTGCGCCTGCCGTCGCGACAAAAACTTTGAAGGGCAAAGGCGGCGGCAACAATGCGGGAATCGCCAGCGCCAGCAACCCCCAACGAGCATATAAAGCTTCGACCCGGGCAAGCAATTTTGGATGAAAACGGTTAGTAATAAACTGCCGCCCCTGACGCGCAATACGATATAAAATCAGGCATCCAAGCACCGAACCAAATGCCGGAATCAAGGGAAAGTAATAAACTTCATTGGGATTGTGAGCAATGCGGGTAACGGTGATGATGTCATTGACTTCCGGCAAAGAAAGCAGCGACGAATCAGCAATCGCAATTAAAAGCATCATTGGGGTAGCCCAGTAAACAGGCATTATCATTACCTGGCTGGCGATGCTACTAAACCACTCTGAAATCAATCCGAAGAATTTGACCACGTACACTGGGTTACAACCTTTTGACGAAACATTTGCCTGGAAGCTCTCTGATTCTATCTTTCATTGCCAGGCCAAGCAATGCACCCATCAATTCCGGTGAAGACATGCCGCTGGAAATCAACAATTCGTCAATGTGCGAGGCGACATCGGCGGCGAGTAAGCCCAGAACTTTTTGCTCACCCGGACTCAACGCTACGACTTCAAAAGTAGCTTGCGCGGGTGAAGCATTTTTATCTTTTTTATCGGGACGACTAACACCCAGCAGCGCTTCTCTGATCGGCATGGGAAACTCTTCGATCACATCACGCGCCTGCTGAACTAATTTCGCGCCGTCCTTGATGAGGAAATTCGGGCCGAAGGAAGTTTGCGAAGTGATATTGCCCGGCACCGCAAAAACCTCGCGGCCCTGCTCATTCGCCAACCGCGCCGTAATTAAAGAACCGCTGTGTTCAGCAGCCTCAATAATCAGCACGCCGTAACATAAGCCGCTGATGACACGATTGCGATACGGGAAATTTTGCGCGAGCGGCGGCGTGCCAAGTGGGAATTCAGAAACTACTGCACCATTGGCGGCGAGTTCATCCGCCAGCTTTTTATGTTCTTTTGGATAATTGACATCAAGGCCAGTGCCAATAACTCCCACCGTTTTGCCGCCAGCTTCGAGCGCACCACGATGCGCTGCGCCGTCAATTCCCCGCGCCAAACCAGAAATTATTGTCACGCCCTGCGCAGCCAGCTCACGCGAAAGAAAATTTGCCGCATTGATGCCATACGTCGAACAGCGCCTTGAACCCACAACCGCAATTGCCGGACGCAACAAAGCAGCTTCGAGATCGCCTCGCACATAAAGCGCAATCGGCGGATCGTAAATCTCGCGCAGTAGCTGCGGATAGGCTTCGTCAGCAAGCGTAATCACCTGAGCGCCGAGCGCCTCCAGCTTTTCGATCTCAATCTGAGCTTTTTCCAGAATTTCCGTGTTGTGTAATTGTTCTATGGTTGGCGGCTTCAGTCCTTCGCCCAGCAAAGCCCCGCGTGAAGCAGCAAAAATGTTCGCTGGCGAACCAAACCGATCAAGTAACATATTGGCAGTACGCGGGCCAATACCGCGAATCATGTTCAAGCCAATCCAATCAGCTAAATCAACTCGCATATATTTTGGGTCATTAGTAAGTATGGCTAAAGCAGAGAGGCAAATTCTCAAACAGAGTAATCTGACCGAGGCCTGGTTGTTAATTCTAATCAATTTGAAGCGCGTTTTATCAATGTGACACAACAGCAATAACTATGTCAAAAAGGCATTAGATTATCGTTCAAACCAAAGCCCGTCGTCAACTCTTTGAAATACAATAACTTACAAAGATAAGTTTTAATTTTCTCTAACACATCATATAAAACACCTCCATCTCATAATTATATTTCTTTTACTTACAACAAGTTAGATATTTTTAAATACTTTAACTTGCTTTAACGCAACTTGACCGTTAGACTGCGCTTGCTTTTTCGGTAGTAGTTTCATTGGTTACGATGAAAGTTATGAGGAAGCTAACGGGGCAGATTCCCATAACTTTCATCGTTTTTTTTAAAGCATAGCGTTCGGTCGAAAAATCTCCTAAATCTCTGCTAATAAAATAATTTTCTGTGTTGTGATAGCGCCTGGTAAAACAATTACTTAATTCTTTTACGCTAAACTCTAATTTTCGTGGGTGGATTGAAGAAATGAAAAGGTGATGTTGAAAAGGAATGCGAAGCTGGAGGGTAGAAATTAAAGAAGGGGAAGATTGCTCACTGGGTACAACCAACCCCTTCACGCCAAAGAGCTAGTTAAGAGGCATTTACAGCAATCTACCGGCAATGGATGACTGCGCCTGCTAACACCAACAGATCGTGCTGGCACTGTAAACATATTCGCAATCCCCTAATCCTTCCGAGAAATTATCAAATCTTTTTTAAAAAAGTTTTGCGGGGCAAAAGTTCAGCCATCACATTAACTTTTTGACTCAGCCGCGATTAATCAGACTCGCCACATACCCTGCGCCAAAACCATTATCAATATTGACGACTGTTACATTAGAGGAGCAGGAATTCAGCATTCCAAGCAACGCCGCAACTCCGCCAAAACTTGCACCGTAACCAATACTCGTCGGCACTGCAATGACAGGTACGCTCACGAGTCCTCCAACCACCGAAGGCAGAGCGCCTTCCATTCCCGCGATACAAATTACAACTTTTGCAGTTTGAATTATTTCGCGCTGACTGAGCAAGCGATGAATTCCAGCAACTCCGACATCAAATAGTTTTAACAGCCTGTTTCCCATCGCTTCTGCCGTCAAAGCTGCTTCTTCCGCAACTGGAATATCTGAAGTTCCCGCCGTGACAATTGCAATCGTTCCCTTCCCGTGTTCCGTCCGATCTCGAATCACAGAAATTGCCCGGCAGGATTCGTGAAAAACCGCTTCGGGATTAATTTTCTGTACTAAGGTAAAAGCTTCAAGATTTGTTCGCGTCACCAAAACATTGCCAGCCCCCGCCAGCAGCCGTTCAGCAATCCCCGCAATTTGTTCAGGAGTTTTGCCATGACCAAAAATCACTTCGGGGAAGCCCTGCCGAATCGCGCGATGATGATCTACGTTCGCGTAGCCGAGATTTTCATACGGCAAATCTTTCAGCTTTGCGATGACTTCTTCAACGTTTGTTTCGCCTGTTTGAAAGCGCAACAGTAATTCTTTCAAGTTTTGATGATCCATACTTTCGTGACATAATCGCCATTTTACAGGCTTATAGTATGTTCAGTGCCGTGAGCGGTACTGAAACGGAAATAATAACATGAAATCAATCACAGTTGGCATCACAGGAGCAAGCGGTTCAATTTACGCGCAAAAACTTTTGCAGCGCTTGAATGAATGCCCCGATGTTCGGCAGATTGATCTTGTCATCACCAAAGCCGGAGTCCGCGTCGTTGGCGAAGAATTAGGCATTCATGTCGCAGGCATAGAACCGCGCGTTGTCCGTGAATTTATCGGAACGGATTCCGACAAAATTATCATTCACCCCGCCGCCGATATTGGTGCTTCGATTGCCAGCGGTTCTTATCTTTCTGATGCGATGGTCATTGTTCCGTGCAGCATGAGTTCGCTGGCGTGCATCGCTACGGGGATTGCGCGAGACCTCGTCCATCGTGCGGCAGATGTGATGATGAAAGAACATCGCCCTTTAATCATTGTGCCGCGCGAAACTCCACTGCATTCCATTCATCTGGAAAATATGTTGAAGCTCTCAAACATGGGAGTCCGCATCGTTCCGGCGATGCCAGGTTTTTATCATTTTCCAAAAACGATTGATGATTTAGTAGATCATTTTGTCTACCGGCTACTGGATCATTTAGGCATCGCGCACGAACAAAAAACCAGATGGGAAGGAAGCAAAGCGACGGGGCGAAAAGGCGACGGAGCGAATGGGCGACTTGAATAACAAATCGCCCATTCGCCGTTTCTCCCAATCACCGTTTCGCAAATTATGTTCAAAAGCTTAAAAATTACACTTGAAATGATTAAGATCGAACATACCTTGTTCGCGCTTCCCTTCGCATTTCTGGGCGCAGTCCTCGCTGCTCACGGCCTGCCTTCCGCGTGGCAAATTCTGTGGATTGTCGTCGCAATGGTTGGAGCGCGTTCGGCGGCAATGGCGTTCAATCGGTTGGCGGATAAAAATATTGATGGTGCGAATCCAAGGACAGCGACGCGCGCAATTCCAGCAGGCTTGCTCAGTGCAAATTTTGTCGCTCTGTTCACTGTCGCTTCATCCGCTTTATTTTTTATTGCGGCTTTTGAGTTGAATCGTTTGACGCTTCTGCTTTCGCCAATCGCTTTGGCTTCGGTGTTGCTTTATTCGTACACAAAGCGTTTTACCAGCCTTTCGCATTTAGTTTTAGGCTGGTGTTTGAGTATCGCTCCAACCGGAGCCTGGATTGCTGTGCGCGGCGCAATTGATTTGCCAGTCCCGTTATTATTAAGCCTCGCCGTAATGTTGTGGACGGCGGGCTTTGACATCATTTACGCTTGTCAGGATTTTGAATTTGATGTAAAAGCCGGGTTGAATTCAATTCCGCAAAAATTCGGCATCGCCAACGCCCTGTGGGTGGCGCGAATTTTACATCTGGGAATGTTCGCCGCGTTGTCAGCAGTCTATGTTTTGACGGGATTACATTGGATTGGATTACTTGGAATTTTTGCTACAGCGGCCCTGCTTATTTATCAGCACAGTATTATCAAAGCTAACGATCTTTCGCGTCTGAATGCAGCATTTTTCACGACCAATGCTTTTGTGAGTGTGATTTTATTTCTTACTGTTGCAGCGGATATTTTCTTACTCAAATGAAAAAATTATTACTCTTATTTTTATTTCTTATCAGCCTTCCACTTAATGCACAAAAAGCATTGAAAGGTGAAGTTGACCATCAGCTTGTCAATTTTTACCCACATAAGCTTGAGTATAAAAACTTCTTGCTGCCAACTTCAGTAGAAGGCAAAGTTATCAACCTCCGCGAATTTACTAAAGATAAGAAGTTAGTCTTAGTAACTTACTTTGCCGCCTGGTGCGATAATAGTAATCACGACGTTGAGACTATCAAAGAGTTATTGCAAAAGTACGAGAAAAAAGGATTGGCTGTCGTCGGAGTCTGCAATTATTCTGATGCCAAAGAAGTCAAAGAATTTATCATGCAGCATCAGCCACTCTATCCCGTTTGCATTGAAAGTAATGACGGCAAAGAGCGCGAACAGACTACGCACTATATCTATCGCAAACAATGCCACGACAAGCGCAAATGGGGAACACCATTTTCACTGTTGATCGAAGCAAAAAACATCAAAGCTGAAGGCGAAATCTTTGCAATGGAAGTACAATCAGCGGCAGGCGAAATGGACAGGAAAGAAGCTGAGAAGGTGATTAAGAAATTATTGAAATGAACATCGTTTTTGCCACAGATGAGACAGATACAGACAGATTTTCACTGATAAGACAATCTGTGTCATCTGTGGCAAAAAATTCAAAGAGAACTTATGAACGATTTTTTTATTGACCCCAAACTCAGCCCCATCGCCGAAAAAGTAAACGCCAATGAACGCCTGAGCTTCGATGATGGCGCGACGTTATTCGCTTCTAATGACCTGCACGGTGTAGGGCGGCTCGCTGACATCGTTCGTCGTCGCAAGCACGGACTGAAGACTTATTTCAACGTCAATCGGCATTTGAATCCGACGAATTTTTGTTATGCCGATTGCAAGTTTTGCGGCTTTTTTGTGAAGCATAATCAGGAAGGCGGCTACACGCACAACATCGAAGAAAACTTAGCGATGGCGCGCGAAGCACAGGCGCAGGGAGCGACAGAATTACACATCGTCGGCGGACTCAACACGCGGCTGCCTTTCTCATATTACACGGATTTGCTTTCGACGTTAAAGCGCGAATTTCCGGTACTGCACTTGAAAGCTTTCACAATGGTGGAGATTGATTTCTTTGCGAATTTTTACAAAATGTCTGACGAAGAAGTCATCCAACAATTGCACGTAGCGGGAATGGATTCCTGTCCCGGTGGCGGCGCAGAAATTTTCCACGAACGCGTCCGCGAAAAAATCTGCTCGCACAAAACCGATGGTCAACGCTGGCTGGATTTAGCTGGCAAAGTTCATCTGGCGAATATCAAAACCAACGCGACGATGCTTTACGGTCACATCGAAAATCACGAAGACCGTGTAGACCATCTAATAAAATTGCGCGAACAGCAGGACAAATCCGGCGGCTTTCAATGCTTCATTCCGCTCGCGTTTTTTCCGGCGGGAACACAGCTTAGCTATTTGCCGGGGCCGTCAGGAATTGATAGCTTGAAAACCATTGCCGTAGCGCGTTTGCTGCTCGATAACTTCGATCACATCAAAGCGTATTGGGTGATGCTTGGCAAAAAATTAGCACAGACTGCACTCCATTTCGGAGCCAATGATTTCGACGGAACAATCACCGGCGGTGGCGAATTAATGGAGTCCTACTTAGTCGAAGCCAAAGGCGAAAACGAAGCCAGTAAGAAAGAAATTATTCACCTGATTCAGGAAGCCGGATTTACCGCAATTGAGCGCGATACGGTTTACAATTCATTTCGAGAATATGAAAAAACAAATTAAAGTTGCCCACAGCCCCGATTCTGACGATGCGTTCATGTTTTACGGACTCGCCACTGACAAAATTGACACTGGCGAACTGGAATTCACGCACGTCCTCAAAGACATTCAATCGCTCAATCAAATTGCGATGACGACGCAGGAATTTGATGTCACGGCGGTCTCGTTTCACGCCTACGCCCATATCTCTGATAATTATGCTTTGCTGCCGCACGGCGCGAGTATTGGTGACGGCTACGGGCCAATTGTCGTGGCGCGTGAACCGATTTCTCCTGCGCGTTTGAAAGACATGACAATAGCGATTCCAGGTACTTTGACCAGCGCTTTTCTCGCGTTGAAGTTGTACCTGCCGGAATTTAAATATCAGGTCGTAGAATTCGACAAAATCATTGATGAAGTAAAAGCAGGCAATGTTGATGCGGGTTTGCTGATTCATGAAGGACAACTCACCTATCACGAAGACGGCCTTGATAAAATTATAGACCTCGGCGCATGGTGGAAAAAAGAAACCGGACTGCCGCTGCCAATGGGCGGAAATTGCATCAAGCGTGACCTCGGTCGAGAGTTGCAATTAGAAGTTTCCAAATGGCTCCATCGCAGCATTCAATATTCAATGGACAACCGCGAAGCCGCGCTCTCCTACGCGATGCAATTCGCCCGCGACATGGAAGTCGAAACCGCCGACCGTTTTGTCGCAATGTGGGTCAACAAAAGTACGCTGGGCTATACAGAGGCGGATAAAAAAGCTGTGCAATTATTACTTGACGAAGGCTTCAAGGCAGGCGTAATTCCGAAAAAAGTACAGATTGAGTTCGTCGAGTAATAAGAATTTACGCGACGAGGATTGTTAAGCGTCGCATTGCACCCCATGCCTGAAGAAATTCTTTTTCAGGCATTTCTATTTCCCCGCGTTCAGAAGCAGGATCAAGTAGGAAAACTTTGCCTAGCTTGATCTCTATGATAACGACGGCATGCTGTTGTAATAATTTTTGTGAACCAGTCCGTGTTTTTATGTAGGCTATCGGATATAGATTTTGAGCTAAAGATGATTTAAGTTCGTCAAAATCAAGATTGTATTTGCGGGTGTTCTGAAATCCAAAATTTCTTGCAGCATCAACAATTGCCAGCGCTTCTGTTCCCTCAAGAGTACAGCCAGAGATTTCACGCAATTCTTCTTCAGTTTTTTCTATCCCTGCTGCCGCCAATACCATCCGCAAACAAGCAGGAGCGCAGGAATAATCAGTCTCCTGCAAATACAGGGGTGGTTTCGCGGGCATGTATTATTTTCTCGGCTAAGATTTTTCCTTTGGCTCTTATCGTATCAATTGGGGTTTGTGAAATTACCTTTCCAGTTTTCAGGTCAAGCGCTAATTCTCCTACTTCCCCACCTTCACCAGTTGCATAAACTATGTAGATTGGAACGCGCCAGCTTTTGTTTGCCTCATCAAATACTGGCTCCTGCGAACAATAGCGATCTGGCAAATGATTATATTGCAACCACCCCATCGCAATCAGATTCGCTTCTTCAGCATTTACATCTGGAATTAATGGCTCATCCATTAACTCCAGTAATTCTTTCGGATCATCACGCAAGAATTTATATTTGAACTGAGCCAATTTTTCTTGCAGTTTTTTCTTTCCCTTATCTGCATACTTATCAAAACGAAAATAGATTTGATGATCTAAAACTTCAAACCTTATATCTCTTGCCTGTTGAATACTATGATTTGGAAGTGGAACATTTGAGTGACCAGAATAAATTGCCCTTTCCAGTCGGATAGACACAGTCTCTATATCTAACTTACGTCCAAATAAATACACAGTATCGCCAAAAAATTCACTATACCATTTGGAAGACTGAGGAAAACTACCTAGCTCATTAAAAGGAGCAACTGACCAATCGATTTGTTTTTCAGGGACAGCAAGATTCAGTCCGTCACCTCTTACAACAAATTCGCCCTCTGTTAATCCTCGATAAATATAGTCAATATTTCTAACCTCGGCAGCGAGAATATATGGTGAAAGTGAATTACTTATTTTAAAAAAATTTTCTATATAACTTAACTTCCGAAACAACTTTGCACGATTCCTCAGGTCACGTACTTCTTCCTCAGAAAAATTTTCAAAACGGAAATTAATAGCTTCTATTCCCGGCAATGTAATTGAGAAGCTTGGATGATGCGCCATCGCCCAATTAAAGCGTGTATATTTGACTTCGGCTTCTGCAGTGTTTTCAGAGGGAAAAACATTTATATCTTTTACCCTGTTAATAATTCCCAATGAGTCAGCAAGAAGATTAATAATGATCTTAGGCCAAGCTCTTGTAGGGCTATTTTCGATTCTTATTTCATTGTTTGTCCAACGAATAAAAAATTCTTGTTCGGGAATAAATACAGCACTTCTTTCAATTGTAACCTTGCTACGGAAGGTAATTGATTTAGGGGCCGAAATTGGCAGTGCAGAATTCAGCCTCGCCGTTGCTGTTTCATTAATATAGTTACCAAACGAGAGCGGCATTACCCCTATCGTTCTGGATCTATTTATATTTTGATAAGTCGCTAAACCCATACATTAAGATTATTCCGTAAATCATCCCCACAAGCAACAGAAGTTTCCCTGCTCACTTTCCGCCTGTCATCATCAATCCAATTTCTTCCTGCGTCACATTTTTTGGGTCAACTTCGCCGACGATGCGGCCCTGATACATCACCAGCACACGATCAGACAGGGACAGGACTTCTTCAAGTTCGGCGGAGACCAGCAAAATGGCTGCGCCGGCATCGCGCAATTCGACCAGCTTGCGATGAATGAATTCGATGGCGCCAATGTCTACGCCACGTGTCGGTTGCGACACGAGCAGGAGTTTCGGCTTAATATCAAATTCGCGTCCGATGATGAGCTTTTGCTGATTGCCGCCGGATAACGCTCTGGCAGGAAGGTCGGCATTTGGCGGACGCACATCGAAATCACGGATCAGGCGCGCCGACTTTTCTGTCGCGGCCTGTTCATTAAGCAAGCCAAAACCCGAAGCAATTGGCGCACGATAATGTGTGCCGAGAATTGCATTTGCCGTGAGGTTAAAATCCAGCAACAGCCCGCGCCGATGTCGATCTTCAGGAATGTGCGCGACGCCTTTTTCTTTGATTTGGCGCGCAGACAATCCGGCGGCAAGAATTCCGTTAAGTTGAAAATTGCCTGCCAGCGCACGTCGTAATCCCGCCAGAATTTCGATGAGTTCGGTTTGCCCGTTGCCTTCGACTCCGGCAATGCCTACGATTTCACCCGCCTGAACATTGAATGAAATCGTTGCGCTGTGAGGCAGGAGCTGCAAATTTCCTACCCTTAAGACTTCAGCTTTCGGCTGCGCCGGGGGCTTTTCGACGCGGAGCAAAACATCACGCCCCACCATCAAACGCGCAATTTCTGCGGGGTTCGTCGCTGCCGTCACCAAATCACCGACAACTTTTCCATCACGCATCACGGTGATATTGTCGGAAATTGCCAGCACTTCGTTGAGCTTGTGCGTGATGATAATAATGGTTTTGCCCTGCTCGCGCATCCCGCGCAGAATACGGAAAAATTCTTCGACTTCGGGCGGAGTCAGAACCGCCGTCGGCTCATCCAAAATCAAAATATTTGCGCCACGAGATAAAGCTTTGACCACTTCGACGCGTTGTTGTTGGCCGACTGAAAGGTCTTCGACTTGTTGCTGTAAATTGAGCTTGAACCCGAAATCATTGAGCAATTTCGTAATCTTTTTTTCCGCCGCTTTAAAATCAAGGCTTCCACCAGACACAGGCTCAGCGCCGAGAATAATATTTTCCAGCACGGTCATCGTCGGCACCAGCATAAAATGCTGATGCACCATTCCGATGCCGAGCTTGATAGCATCCTGTGGATTGCGGATATTTTCCGGCTTGCCATCAATGAAAATCGCTCCTTCATCGGCGGTGTAAAAGCCGTAAAGAATTTTCATGATCGTAGACTTACCTGCGCCATTTTCGCCAACAATTGCGTGAATAGCATTCGCCGGAATGTTAAGGCTGATGTCGTTATTAGCGATCTCTGCGCCGAAGCGTTTGGTGATGTTTTTTAATTCGATAATGTTCATAAACGAAACCGGGGAAAAGCGAAACGGCGAATGGGCGAGGCTGCTACTTCGCCATTGCATCTGTCACTTTAATTTTGCCGGCGATGATGTCTTTTTTGGCTTGCTCGACTTTCTCAATTACTGCCTGTGGAATCAGTGCTTTGTTGTACTGATCCACGGCGTATCCGACTCCTTCATTTTCCAACCCGTAGACGTGGATGCCGCCTTTAAATTTTCCTTCCACTTCATCTTTGACGGCTAAGAAAACGGCGTTGTCTATGCGCTTCAACATTGAAGTCAGGATGTGTCCGGGCTTCATATAATTCTGGTTTGAATCTACGCCAATGGCGAATTTATTGGCTGCCTCCGCCGCATCAAAAACGCCTAAGCCGGAATTGCCTGCCGCCTGAAAAATCACGTCGGCCCCCTGCTCAATTTGCGAGGTCGTGAGTTCGCGCCCTTTGCTGGGATTGTTCCAGGCTCCGTCGGTGATGCCGACAAAATTTGGAATCACTCGAATGCCAGGATTCGCGTATTTGGCTCCCTCGGTGTAACCCGTCAGAAATTTGTGAATCAAGGGAATGTCCATCCCGCCGACAAAACCAATCGTTCTCGTTTTGCTGGTCGAAGCCGCGATCATCCCGACTAAAAATGATCCTTCGTGTTCTTTGAAAAGCAGGCTGGCGACGTTGGGGCTTTGGCACACGCCATCAATAATTGCGAAGTGCGTATTTGGATAATCCCGGGCAACCTGTTCGAGGATAGGAGCCTGGGCAAACCCGACGCCGATAATTAAATTGTAGCCGTATTGCGCAAAGGCACGCATCGCGGGTTCAAGCGAAGTCGCATCACCCGGCTCAGCATCGCGCAGGACGATGGGCAATTCGGCTTTCGCACGCTTCACACCTTCATTGGCGGCGGTATTGAAGGAACGATCATCTTTTCCACCAATGTCGAAGACGATGCCGACTTTGATTTTATTGGCGTCAGCAGTCCGGGGCTTAGTCGCACAGGAAGCGAGAAAACAGCAAAGTGCAAAAAGGAGAAAAAATTTCATAAAGTGACGATGAATTATGCAACGGTACAGTACAGTGAGCGGTAGCGACCTGGTCATCGCGGCGTGGTACCAGATCGCTACCGCTCACCATACTGTACTAAATGACTTCTTTTATTAACGGTTCAAGCTGTGGCGGATTATCGCTGATTTCGTAGGCTTTGAGAATCCGCCTGGACATTTCTGCGAGTTTTGTTTTGTCATTAAAATATGCTGTGACCAGCGGATCGCCGATATTGACACGGTCTCCGAGCTTCGCATTGATGTACAAACCTACGCCGTAATCAATTTCGTCCTCCAGCTTTTTACGCCCCCCACCCCAATCCATCACGATGCGCCCAATTTCATCGGTAACAATTTGAGCAACGAACCCCGCACTTTGTGCAGTGATGGCTGCGTTTAATTTTCCTTTGGGGAGTAAATGAACATCATCCACTACATTTGGATTTCCATTTTGAGCTGCGATGCAAAGCCGGAATTTTTGTAAGGCCGCGCCGGAAATTATTGCCTGACGTGATTGCCTGCGAGCCTCATCCAAATCATTTGTGATCCCGCCAACCAGCAACATGTGCGCCGATAGTTCAAGACTCAGCTCCGCAAAATCGCCGTCTAAATTCCCGCGCAAAACCTCTATCGCTTCCATCGTTTCGACTGCGTTGCCAACCCACCGACCGAGCGGTTGATTCATATTTGTGAGTAAAGCGACGGTGCGTTTGCCCATTGCGCGTGACGCGGCCACCAGCATTTGTGCTAATTTTTCAGCATCTTCGTATTCGCGCATAAACGCGCCATTGCCGAATTTCACGTCAAGCACCAGCCCGTCAATTCCCGCGGCTAATTTCTTGGACAAAATCGAAGCTACGATGAAAGGACGAAACGGAACCGTCGCCGTTAAATCACGCAACGCATAAATTTTACGATCAGCGGGCGCAATTTCTTTGGTTTGTCCGATCAGGGCTAAGCCACATTGTTTGAGCGTCGCGCGAAATTCTTCAAGCGAAAGATTCGTGCGAAAGCCGGAAATGGCTTCGAGTTTGTCGAGGGTTCCACCGGTATGGGCGAGCGCACGCCCTGAAATCATCGGCACAATCACGCCGCAGGCTGCCGCCACCGGAGCCACGACCAGCGAAGTTTTATCGCCAACGCCGCCAGTCGAATGTTTGTCCACTTTGGGGCCGGGAATATCATCGTGCGTTAAGACTTCGCCGGAGTGCAACATTTCCTGAAGTAAGGAATTAGTTTCGGCTTCGTCCATCCCGTTCAAAAATGCCGCCATCAGGAACGCCGACATTTGGTAATCAGGAATTTCATCATTCGTGTAACCGCGAATGAGAAAGGCGATTTCGTCACGTGTAAGAACACCGTGATCACGCTTTTTTTCAATGAGGTCTTGTGGTCGCATGAATTTCTTTAGGCGCTAAGGTTTGATTGAATTGAACCCTGCCGCCACGCCTCGGCGGGAATCCCAACTTCCTGTCCGCTCGCATTAACATTTCCGCACATCAGATCACGGTAGAAGCCCGTCCAGCCATGTTCATCCGATTGCGTGTAACCGCTCCGTCCGCCGCTGTCGGCATCTCCGTCCGGCATTTGAAAACCTTTTTGCGCGAAGTGATTGCATACGCCATGCAACCATTCGTGCAACCAGATTTCCCCGATTTTCGGGCGCGTCCAGTTTTCTCTGGGAGAGTTTCCGACGGCGGCATAAGTAGCGTTATTCGACAAAGCGCTGGCTCCCATCCCCAAGCCCCAGCCGCCTGATGGAATTGATTCACCCGTCGCAGGATTTTGCAGCGGCCAAAAAACAAAGACCGAATCATACGTGCCGGGCGTGACAATGCGATCAAGCTCCAGTTTTGTATCTACCGGCGAAGGCCAGTAAATTTTTTCGCCCATTTCCGTCAACGAATTTATCGTGCGATCAATGTAAGTCGTATCAATCTTAACTGTGACTTCACCTTGTGAACATTCCTCGGCCAGCGCGGGAAAATGCTGCCACGCCGCCAGTGCGTCATCCACTTCTTCCTGTGTTAACTGCTGTTTGAATTTTTTCTTTCGTAACCAGTTCAGCGGCAAACTGACCTCAAGCGCGGGATAAATCATTAATATTGCTTTCCATTCAACCATAGCATTTTTCTCCAGAACGTTTTGCAGTATGATTATCTTGCTTTGAATTGCTAAAACTCTCAATCCCGAAAGGTCGCTCATGAAAAAACAATTCGCTTTCTTGCTCGCAATCTGTGCCCTGCTGATCGTTAACATTGTCGCATCAGCCCAAGCCACTGCTCCCGCACAAATCAAACCCGTAACCGAAATGGTAGCCATGCGTGATGGCGTCAAACTTGCCACAGATGTTTATTTGCCGAGCGAAGGCAAAGGCCCATGGCCGGTAATTTTGACGCGGACTCCGTACAATAAATCAACTGCGCTGGGCGCTGGCAGACCGACCTTCTGGACGGCAAAGGGCTATGCCATCGTCGTGCAGGATTGTCGCGGACGGTTTCAGAGCGAAGGGAAATACATGCC
>JANMKB010000360.1:0-16221 GCA_031371805.1 Blastocatellia bacterium
GGCGAATGACCGTGGTCCGAACGGGAAGCAGCGCCGCAGCAACAACACCGCCCGCACTTCTTACGAATGCGGGCGGTGCAATTTAGCAGCCAGAGATGAGGGAGAACAGGTATTTACCGTGTGGGGCGTTGGTGTGACGCAAGGCCGTCTGCTCGTCACGCCAACGCTTCCGCCAGTTTCTGCCGTTAGGGGTCCATCTTGACACTCATCTTGATCGTGCCATCACCCGTTTTGAAGACCGAGTTGGCCTGCAGGACGTTATTACTATTCAACGTGTACACGCTATCTGACATCACGACGCCATCCGACAGTACAACGCCATCCGACAGCACGACTCCATCCGACAGTACGACGCCTTGCACCGTGAGGGGGTTACTGTTTGACCAAAGCGTCCCATCCGACAACACGACTCCATCTGACAGCACCACGCCGTCTGACAACACGACTCCGTCCCCGATAATGATGCCGTTCGACAGCAACACGCCATCCGACAGCACAACGCCCGTGCCGTAAATGCCCTGGTATTTCGTCATCAGGTTCAGCCCGGTGATGAAGTTCCATTTCTGGATCAGCGCGCCACCCCAATTGAAGCTCGTGCCGCCTACGGTGCTGCTGAGCGTCGGCGTCGCGCAGGTGCTGCAGAGCAGCGGATCACCTTTGACGCGCCCGGTTAAGTCCGTGCGAATCTGTCCGGCCAATCGGACTGCGCCTTCGACGTTCATCAACCCGGTACCTTGTTCCAAGTTATTGAAATTCGCCAGCGGCTGGGCCGTATATTCCAAAATCGCTTTGACCAGATTCGGCGTCAGGCTCGGATTGCGTTGCAGCAACAAGGCCACTGCGCCTGCCACTGCCGGAGCCGCCATAGACGTGCCGCTCAGATACATCTGCTCTTTCGTTGCAACACCGCTGACGTTCGCGTCCAGTTGCGGGTTCGCGAGCACCAAATTGTTGTTCGGCGATTGCGGCTCAATTAGCCAATTGCCCGGCGCGATTAAGTCTGGTTTGATGAGGTTGTCGTAATACTTCACGCCCGCGCCATCTGTCCAATAGCCTCGTGTCGGCCCGCGCGAGCTGTAGGTCGTTACTGTATCGTCATTACGCGTATCAGTGCCGTAAGTATTGGCCGCACCCACCGTGATTGCCGACGGTTCAATGCCGGGCGAGTGAATGCTTCCATAAGTCTTGTTGCCCAGGGAATCCTTGCCGGAGTTGCCCGCCGCGACGACCACCACGATCCCCGCATCAACGGCTCTTCTCACCGCCAGGCACATCGGATCGTATAGGTACGAATCCACGGCGGTCGTTCCTAAGCTGAGGTTCATTACTTTAATGTTGTAGATCGCTTTGTTGGTGATGCACCAATCAATGCCCGCGATCACGTTGCCTGCGGAGCCAACCCCGTTCGCGTCCAGGACGCGCACATTGATGAGGTTCGCGGCGGACGCAATCCCTGTGTAAGCACCAGCGGCCACGCGCGATCCCGCCGCCGCCATCCCCGCGACGTGCGAACCGTGCCCATAGACATCATCGGTGACGCCCGTGCCTGTGAAATCAATGCTGTACACCACCCGGCTGCCAGAATTGTTATCACTGGGGTCCTTCAGGAACGACTGATGCGGTGTATTGATGCCAGAATCGAGAACCGCAATGCTAATGCCATGCCCATCAATAGTTCCCGTTCCGGTCGTCCCATAGTTACGCACCAGCGCCGCGCCAGAAGTTATTTCCAAATGCCCGGCAGAGGTGGCTTCCCGATCCAAGGCAACATATTTGACGTCGGTGCGCGCCGCCAGCAGGGAGACCGCGGCGGGTGGCAGTTCGCAGGTGACGGCATTGACTTTGTTCAGTGTCCGTTTGAGTAAGCCCCCGTTTCCTGGGATGGCACTCTTCAGGGAACTGGTAGGCGCTGCCGGAGTCGAGATGATCACGGGAATTTTGACCGTGCCGCCCTTAGCGACCTTGTCTTTCAGGTCCTTGGAAACCTTCTGATTGTTTTGTGCCCACGCAGCCAGACTGCACCAGACCAGCGCCAGGCTTAACAGGAGTGCGATTTTAGCAATTTTCGGTAGTGTTATCTTTTTCATAAATGCTCTCTTTGATGTCCTCTTTGACTAGCTGCCAATCCTGGCAATCGTATTGACTGTCACTTGGCAAGAGTTATTAAAACCATAATCTTTTCGGGGCTGATGATGACTTTCTGCTAAGTGTCGTGACAATTGGAAACAGGGGCACATTGTCACTGCAACGTGTGCGAAAAGGCGTAACTATTATTCGCCATTTCTCAGCACCGCATCGGCGACCATAATGCCATCGCTCGTCATAATGCCGTCCGCCACCATAATGCCATCGCTCGTCATGATGCCGTCTGCTACCATAATGCCATCGGCGAGCGCAATGCCGTCGCTCATCATGATGCCGCTGCTCATCAGCTTCTGCCCATTGCCGATCAGTGTGCCATCCGCCACCATAATGCCGTTGGAAAAGACTTGCGGATTCAAGGTGATTGAGCTGTAGCCTTCTGTCACACCTTCATTCAATGTGTAGCCCCACATATACGCCTGCTGATACTTCGTGATGAATTCTTCGCCGCGCGCCCAACTGTGGCTTAGCAGCACGCCCTGTGCCCAAAGGAAGCGCGTTCCAGCGATGGTTGATTCTGGTGTGGGCGGTGCAGGATAGTTCAAGCTCCATCCCTTCACTACCATATCTTTGCCGAGCCGCACAGCTCCTTCGATGTTCACTAAACCCGCGCCTTGCTCAAAAGTATTGTGTCCGGGTAATTGTTGGGCGGTATACATCAGGAAGGCTTTGACCATCGAAGGGGTAAACATCGCCTCACTTTGGAATAACAACGCTGCCGCGCCAGCGACAACCGGCGCAGCCATCAAAGTTCCGCTCAGCGTCATCAGCCTACTATCCGCTGCCGGATTCGCGCCGCTGACATCAAGCGCCGGATTTTGAAAGACTAGCGAATTGCTGGCGGCTTCGGCGGAAACAATCTTGTTGCCGGGCGCGACCAGTTCGGGTTTTATTGTGTTGTCGTAATGCTTCACACCTTCAGCATCCGTCCAGTAACTGCGCGCCGGGCCGTGCGAACTGTAGCTGGCCACGCGGTCATCACTACGATCATCTGTGCCAAAGGTATTGACTGCGCCGACGGTTAGCACCGAAGGCTCATTGCCGGGTGCGTGAATCATCCCATAGAGTTTCTTGCCCTCACCATCTTTACCGTGATTGCCAGCCGCAGCGACCACCAGAACGCCCTTGTCATGCAGCTTGCGCACGGCTAAACAGAGCGGGTCCATTGTGTAGCTATTGATCGCAGGCGTGCCGAGGCTCAGGTTAACGACATAAATTTTGTACTGTGAGTGATGCACCAGCAGCCATTCCAACGCGCTCAACACGCTGGCCGTGGTGCCGATGCCTTGCGCATTCAGCACGCGCAGGTTCACCAGATATGCGCCTGGTGCAACGCCGCGATACGCGCCCCCCGCCAGCGAACCGTTGCCCGCCGCGATCCCTGCGACATGCGTGCCGTGTCCATAGGGATCATCGGTGCGGCCTTCGCCCGTGAAATCTTCACTGTACACCACACGGCTGCTGAAACCGCCTTTCGCCGTAGGTTCCAGAAACATCTGGTGATTCGTCTGGATACCAGAATCCACGATGGCAATGCCGATCCCGGCGCCATTGATGGCAGCCGCTTTGGCGCTGTTACCGCTGACGACGGGCACGGCATCTACGCCCGTGGTCGCCGTGACGTGACCAAGCGACCGGAATTGATTGTCGCCCGCGATGTAATACACTTCGCTGAAGGCAGCGAGTTGTTCGACTTTGCCCGCCGGGACTTCAAACGCATAAACGTTGAGGTTGGGAAAGAGCTTTTTGCCTTTGAATTCATTGCTATCCACTAACTTCGACAGCTCCAAGCTGGGATTGCCTTTGAGTTGCATTACCAAGCGCACGGGTTCGGTGGAGATTTTGGCCTTGCGAATCCGCTCCCGAATATCGGGTGCGATCTTATCGGCCTTGGCAGACGCTTGTGCCAGCAGGTTCACGCTTGCACAGAGCAACAGTAATAACAGAGAGAGAATCGTTTTAGATCCTTTGACGTTCATTAGTAGCTTTTTCATAGTAGTCAATTCTTTGGTAGTCGCAAACCCCGTGTTTGGACAGGGTGATTAAAGCGCGGAAGATTGTACGAATGATGATGAGTTGCTGATGATTGCCGTGACAATTGGAAATGGTAGAAAATTGCGCATGAAACACAAAAGCCAGGCTGTTCACCTGGCTTTTGGGAAGGGAATGAATTGGCGTCGGTAGTTTGTACCGACTTAATTTAAGACGGTTCCATCATCTATGATAACAGGCATCGAAGGGGTTGGATCCCCATTAACGAGGATACTCATACTCCGAATCGCATCGCCCAGAACAGTGCCGTCACCTAGAATTATGCCGTCACCTAGAATTATGCCGTCACCTAGAATTATGCCGTCCGCTAAGATCGTGCTGTCGGCGAACACAACGCCCTTGGCTAGGAGCGTGCCGTCAGCAAGGGCGGTTCCCGTTACCGTTACAGGGCCTTCAGCGAGTTGCACGCCATCCGCCATGAGCGTTTTATCACTCAGGACGACGCCATCGCCCAGAATCGTGCCATCGCCCAGAATCGTGCCCAGCCGATAAATCCCCTGCCATTTGGTCATCAACGCGCTGCCGTAGAAAAACGTGTGATCGGCGATGACGGCTTGGCTCCAATAACAGGTTTGCCCGTTAATGACATTGGCCTGCGGGGTTGGCAAAGAACCTGTCACCATTGCCGTTCCTCTGGCCGTGCTACTGGTCAGATCGGTGCGAATCAGTTTGGCCAACTGCACTGCACCTACCACATTGAGGAGTCCTGCGCCCTGCTCCAACACGTTATAGCCTTTGAGCGGTTGCGCGGTGTACATCAACACGGCCTTGACCAGATTCGGGGTCAGTGTGGGATTCGCCTGCAAGACCAGGGCGGCAGCTCCGGCCACGACAGGCGCAGCCATTGACGTTCCGCTCATAAACATTTGGTTGTGATTGGCGCCGGTCGCCACTCGTGCGTTGGTGTTCGGATAATTGCGCAGCAAATAGTTATTATCTGCTGCCGCCGCAACTAACTTATTGCCCGCCGCTACCAGATCAGGTTTGATGAGGTTGTCATAGTGCCGGACGCCGTTGGCATCCACATAAGAACTGCGGGTCGGCCCACGGGAACTGTAGGTGGCAATGCCATCATCGGCGCGTGTGTCCGTGCCCATCGTGTTCGCCGCACCAACTGTAATCGCCGAAGGTTCATTGCCGGGCGAGTGAATGCGCCCATAAATCTTTTTGCCGTTTGCATCTTTGCCATCATTGCCTGCTGCCACCACAACTACCAGTCCAGCATTGACTAATTTGCGTACTGCGAGGCAAAGCGGGTCGGTTTTGTACGAGTCAACAGCAGCCGTGCCGAAGCTCATATTGACCAGGCGGATTTTCTTGCTCGCGGCGTTAGCCATAACCCAGTTGATGGCACTCAACGCCCAGGAAACACTGCCGCGGCCTTGCGAGTCGAGGACGCGCAGGTTCGCAACTTTCGCTCCCGGAGCGAGGCCTTCATACGCGCCTTTTGCCACATGCGGTTTTCCGACTGCCAACGAAGCGACGTGGGTTCCGTGACCAAATGGATCACTTTTCGTAAGGCCTTCGCCCGTGAAATCTACACTGGTGAGCAACCGATCTCCGATGTTGTGATGGCCTTCCCAAATGCCGGAATCCAGCACGGCCACATTCATATCTGCGCCATTGACATTGTCACATCCCGACAGCCTGAGCATGTCGTCTCGGCCAGAAACCCGCTCGACATAACCTGATGTTGTCGCGCCAAGCAGGCGATCCGGGCTGATGTACGCGATGTTGCTATCGGCGGCAAGCTGACGAATAACCGAGCGGGGCGCTTCAATCGTCACCAAACCCAAATCACCATGCTTCTGATTGATGCGTCCGCCGAGGCGCGCGACTTTCTCGCGCCACACCACTTCACTCGCCGTCGAGTCCAATTGCACAATAAAACTTTGTCTCTCTTCTTCGCCGACTGCCTCCGACGGCAAGACCGCGCCGCCGATTGTCTGGCGTTGCGGTTCAGCAGCGGTTGCCCGCTTACCTTTGGCGCGTTGCAGCCTTTGTTGGCGCAGTTCCGCCAGGGTCATCCCGACAAACCTAGCCTCGTCATCCTGGGTTAATAATTCTTCCAAATCCGGTGACAATTTCACCTTCTTTGGTTTGGCGCTCCGTTGCAGGTCTTTGAGCGTCTGCGTTTGGGACGCATCGCTGATGACCGGCAAGTTCAGCAAAATGGCAATGGCAAAAACAAATAGCTTTTTCATGGTCGTAATCTTCTTGGTACTCACGTCGCAAACTCCATGTTTGGACACGGTGATTAAAGCGCGTGAGTTTGTGGGAATGATGATAAGTCGCTGATGATCGCTGTGACAATTGGAAACAGGGGGGTATTCAAACTGCGCGTGGAAAGAGTGAACAATCAAATAGCAACGAAATCCACACATCTCTGCCAGAAGATGACCCCCAGCGGAAAAAAATGGAAGGTGCGGCAAATTGCAACTATCCACTACCTGCTCCGCTTTCGTCACTCAATACAACCCCAGGAAGTATCATTTCTGATTTTGATGCAGTTCGAACTATTTTGGAGATTTCCTTATGAATTGGCAGCCTAAAAATAAACTACAAACCCTTGTTGCGTGCGCCGCCACCCTCTTCACTCTCACATTCTTCCAGCTTGCTGCGTACGCCGATTCCGTGACACTGAATCCCGGCTCCAGCGCGACGTTCAATTATGTTTCCACGTTCGGCGCAGCCGGACAATCCACGGCGACCTTTGCCCTTAGTGCGGATGGCAGCAAGTTGACGATTTCTTTTCTGAATACTTCAACCAGCGGCACATTTCTATCCGGCCTGGGGTTTAATGCCTCGCCTGATTTAAGCGCCACGTCAGCGGTCTTTTCCGGGTTGCCCTCAGGCGCAAACTGGAGCTTTACTTCCGGCGGCGGCGGCGGGATTGGCAACTTTGAGGCAGGCGCGTATGGCAACGGCAACAACAATCGTCTGAAGCTAGGAGAAGGCGGCACGTTGACGCTCACACTAAGTTCTCCACTGCCACAAGGCATTACGCTGGACACCTCAATTGCGCATCTTACCAGCTTGCCGGACGGGTCGAGTCAGAAAGTCATTGGGGTGGGTGGCGGACCTCCTCCGCCGCCTGCGGAAGTGCCGGAACCTGCTACCCTGGTTTTAGCGGGGACAAGTTTGCTGGCTGCACTGCCTGCTATGCGCCGCCGCAAAAAGAACATAACCTAATCACTTCCCTTGCCCCCATGAAAAAATCGGGTTGGAGCCTAAGTGCTTCCAACCCGATTTTTTCATGGGGGCAGGATGGTACACAAATTGCTAAAAATGCCCCTGCTACTTGTATGTGTCGGAAGACGAGGTAGGCGGAACAAATTTATTACAAGTAAGCACTAACGTCAGAACATTTTAGCGAATACTGGGGCTTACTATCTGGAATCCTTTCAGGTACCAAAAATTGTTACTGCGAGCGACAGAAAATGTCTGTTGGTACACGCTTGCGGAGCAGGAGGGATGAGATGAAACAGCAAACAGGAGAGAAGAAACAGGCCGGGTTTTCAATGATTGAATTGCTGGTAGCACTGGCGATCCTGTCTGTGATAATGGCAGCAACTGTTCCCTCTCTGATTGGAAACAGGAATATCTACCGCCTTACGACTGCTTGCGACGAGATCATGGGAACAGTTGAGACGATGCGCTCTCAGGCAATTAAGAGTGAAACAGTCACGACCATGACAATTCTGAGTACTGGTGAATATACAGCACAGTACGATCAAAACGGTACGCCGCATGTTTTACGCTATTCGCTGCCACCTGGGGTTCGTTTTACGCTGCCCACAGGAATAACTTCTGTTACGATTTTGTGCAAGCCGACAGGCAAGGTCACGATGACTGGAAATACCGGAGCCAGCATAACGGGAATTACCGTTTCCAACGCATCAGAACAACGCACTATCAACGTAAACATTATTGGTAGCATGACGATTGCGACAACGACCGACTCGTGAATATGGGGTGGGAAATGAAAACACAAAATAAATCGCACCAAAAACGTCAGCGGCGGGCGTTGGAGCAGGGGGTAGGGTTATTGGAAGCGGTCTTTTCGATCCTGATTGCCTCTATTGGGTTGCTCGCCCTCGCACAGCTCTTTGGTGTTGCGGCAGCGCTCAATACTACCAGTCGCAGTAGTACGCTGATGGCACGCGCCGCGCAGGAATCCATTGAAATAATGCGGTCGAAGAGTTTTAGCGCTATCGTTGCCGGCACCACTAATACTGTCTATCAAAATCACTACAACGTCTCGACCCTGGTCGAAAATACCGGGTTGATCTTAAAAATAATCACCGTCACAGTGGAGGATCGCAGCGCCATATCTAAAACCAATGAACCACGAAAAGCAGTTTTCGTGGTTTACCTGCATGATGCAAAAGCAGCAGAAGGCCCGCTTTACAATCGCCTGGTAGATCCAGATAAGTGCAATAGTGGGAGTGCCAACAGTTTTCATTGAGAAAACAGGTCCATCGCTGACCCAAAATTAAGAGCCGGAAAATTAACCAATGCCTACCCTCTCGAAAAAGCAGCAATCAGGAGTTGCCAAAATAAAAGAAGCTGGCTTCTCTCTCCTTGAAACACTTGTCAGTGTGGTTATTACATTAAGCGTCCTGCTGATGGGAATGAGTTTGCTTCAGCAAGGCCAAACCATTTTCAGCACGCAGCGTGCCACACAATCAGCCCAGGCAATAGCTCGCAAAGCTTTCAACCTCATGGCTGCGGACATTCGCGCGACAGGCTGCGCCCCCGAAACCATTACGGCTGGCGAAATACCCGGCTTGCTAATCGCTACCGTGCATACCATCCGCATTGTGGGAGACCGCCAGGGCAATGGCACCACCAATGTTGCAGGTGAAGACGATTCCAATGACGATGTAACTTATAGTTTCGCCAATAATCAGGTAACTCGCTCAGCACCAATTGATCCGTCATATCAAAATACGCCTGCCGTGCTCGCCACGAACGTGCAAAGCCTGACGTTTCGCTATTTCGATCAGGCGGGAAACGAACTTGTCCCACCTGACGATGGAACACTAAATGAAGTGAAGCGCGGGCAAGTGGTGCGCATTCAGATTTCCTTTATTGTGGATATTATTAAGGCAGGGCGGGCGACTTCTACCGTTACCATGGATTGTCACGTCGCGTTACGCAACCGTATCGTAGACGGGCATTAGGAACAAACGATGAAGCACCGTAAAAGTAAGCATATGGCTACCAAAAAAAACGTAATGATCCTTCACCCGCGTGAAGAGGGGAGTTCCCTGGTAATGGTCATGTTTTGCATGACGATCATGAGTGTTCTGGGTTTATCGCTGGTCTTTTCAATCGGGAAGGATGTCAGCAGTTCCAGCAATGAGATGTTGGCGAATCAAGTCTATTACGCAGCTGAATCCGGTTTGGAAGATGCACTGAATATTTTGCGAGGATATCGGTGTCCCCATGACTCAAAAGATGGATGTACAGATCGCACACAACCCCAAAACCAAATCAATTTGGAGGTCGCTGTCACCCGAACCAGTTCGAATCTTACAAATGACCAGGCGGAATACGCACGACTTTCCCGTTGGTTACCTTACACTTCTTTGAATGAATCAAGCGTAGTGGTTATAAATTCCAAACAAGGCGAAAATTTCAGACTCTCATATCGCCTGAAATTGGAACGGACGGGGGATGGCATCCAGATTACTTCGACAGGGTTTGCCCCATTAGGCGCGCGACGCACCTTACACATGCGCTTGAAAGATTCCTTCAAGTTTGTACGTGACAACCAGATGATGGAAATTCCGGCGGTCATTACCTTGTTGGGGACAAATCCCACCGGAACGGCAGGCAATAGCGCCGCCCATTCGCTCAATGGCTCCGATTGTTCAGGGAGTGCGGCAAAGCCGATTCTTGGTGCTGTTGGTGCTGCCAATGCTCAACATCTCTGGCAAAACAACTTCAGCGGTAACAAATCCAATACTTTTGATACAAATTTGCCCGTGAGCGCCACCATAGGAGTAGTCGCCGATATTTCTACGCCTGCTCCGTCCCTGCATGTGACCGGTGCCGTGCCTTTCAACAACAGCGCAAGCAAGGCCCGTGAGTTTATTGAGGAAATTACAAAGGTTGCGGATACAGTAATAAATCCGGGCGGTTGGCTGCCTTCTGGTACCTTAGGTTCCATCTCCGACCGAAAAATTGTAGTGGTGAAAGATGATCTGAAACTACAGGAAGGGGGCGCAGGGATTTTAATTGTGACCGGCAATCTGACACTGAGTGGAAATTTCTCTTACGATGGCTTAATTCTTGTTTTAGGCAAAGGACAAGTATTTCGTAATGGTGGTGGCAACGGTGTGATTCGCGGCGGCATCCTCGTCGGTGCATATAGCGATAACAGCCCTACTTTTGATCTGCCATCAAGCTTTGATACCAATGGCGGGGGGAATTCACTAATTCAATACTGTAGCGATTCCATCAACAAAGCCTTAACAAAAATTCCAGCGTTTTCCGTCAAGGCAGTTACTGAGGGATAATTTCACCTCTTCGTAATCAACTACACCTGCTACTTTCAGACGGCTATACCTGAGGTTTAGCTGACTTTACGCCTGGGAACAATTTTATGACGTTGCAGCATTTTGCGAAGGCCATACCGCGATGCCCCTAACTCATCCGCAGCCCTCGTAATATTACCGTTGTGACGTGCCAGTGCCGCACTGATAACCTGTCTTTCTGTTTCCGCAATGGCGTTCGCCAGGGTGGTATGGGAGGAAGGGATAGTGGAAGAAATCAGCCTGATCCGCGCCTGATGGCGAATCTGTGGCGAAAGATACTCTTCCGTTATCTTTTCACCTTCGGGGGCCAGCGCAACGAGGCGCTGAATTTCATTTTCCAGTTGCCGCGCATTGCCCGGCCAGTCGTATTGTTTGAGTAAGTGGCTGGTTTCAGGCGTCAGCGTAATTTCTTTCTTTTCAGACTGCGTTAAATAACGCGTCAGAAAATGCTCGGTCAGTAAGGGAATCTCTTCGCGCCGTTCACGCAATGCCGGTAAATGAAACTGGATGACGTTTAAGCGATAGTAAAGATCAGCGCGGAATTCATGGGCAGTAACCATTTCTTCCAGATTACGATTGGTGGCGGCAATGACCCGGACGGCGGAGAGTCGCGGGGTCGTTTCTCCTAAGCGCTGCACTTCACCGTTTTGTAAAAACCTCAGTAATTTGGGCTGCATCTCCCGCGCCAGCTCCCCGATTTCATCCAAAAACAAAGTGCCTTTTTCCGCCGCGCCGATCATACCGGGGAAGTCCACCGTCGCGCCGGTAAAGGAGCCGCGCCGATGACCGAAAAGTTGTGACTCAATCAATTCGCGTGGGGCGGAAGCGCAATTGAAAGGAATGAACGGATGCGCGGCCTGCTTGCTGAAAGCGTGAATGGCGCGTGCCACCAGTTCTTTTCCGGTGCCTGTTTCACCCGTGACCAAAACAGTTATATCGCTGCTGTGCAGGCTGATAACCTGCTCGACCACCTTTTTCATCGCCGCACTACGATAAATCAAGCCGGGTAATGAAACAGGGTGCAGGTGATGCGCGGGGGATTCCGGCAACGGCATGTGCATTCCATCAGGTTGACGTTCACATCGTTCTAATCCGAGTCGGAGTTGTTTGATGATCAGGTCAAGCAGTGAATCCGGCATCGTACTCCGGCGTTTCCCCAGATACAACCACAGCATTTTGCCACTGTCATTAGAGAGCCGACAAACCTGGGCTTCGTTGGGATTGATTACCTGAATTGCGACAAACTTTCCCAACTCAAGTGCTTCCAATTCATTACAACCACGAAAAGCCAGCGGGGTAAGATTTCCCTGAACCGTTTCCTGAAAGACGATGACGGGTGAGATTTCAAATTCTTCGGAAAGAATCTGGAGTACCTCATGCAGTAACACTTCGCGGGAAAATTCAGCCTCAAGCAAGCGGGTCATAACTGAAATGACCTGCGACAATTGATTCGCGGGCGGAGCCGGGACAACAGCTTCGAGGGGAAGCGAGTGTAATAACTCTTCCGTTCGCGCAAGCATGGGAAGCGTGCCTAACTCCTGTAATACTGAGCGGGTCGCCACCAATATTTTCCGTGCCAAAGCAGGGTTTCCCAGTTGTGCGTGAGTTTGCCCAAGATAGTATCTGACGACTGCGCCACGATACCGATCACCCATTAATTCCCAAATTGATGCCGCCTGGTTAAAGCTCCGCAACGCATCATTTTTCTGACCTGAAGCAAGTGCAACAGTGCCAGAGACTTCGCGCAAGTGCCCGACTAAAGACATAATGGCAAGCTGCTCGACCTGTTCGCTCACCGCTGTTAACAGTCCCTGTGCTTCAGCAAGCTGTGCCAGTGCAAGGTGTGCTTCAATCAGGCAAAGTTGCGCCGCCGCCTTACCGCACGGATCGCCCATTCCCTCATTAATTTCGAGGCTGGCACGAAAGACTGCTGCTGCCTGCTCCGCCTTCCCAGCCAACAATAATCCGCGTCCCTGCGTCAATAAAGCCATTGCTTCATTAAAGCTAACTCTCAACCCCCTGAGGTTGCCTAAACTTTCCGCCAGTAATAGTTCACCCGCGACAAATTCACCTTGCAGGTAACGTAATTCCCCCATTGTTTCCAGGGTACTGGCGGCAATCAAACTTGCCTCACAGGCTCTGGCTTGTATTAGAGCGTGTTGCAGCGTCTCATCCGCCCGTTGCATTTCGCCTAAACGCAGCAGGCTGTAACCCAGATTGGAATGTGCGTTCACCACCAGGCGCGGATTGCGTGCCCGTTCCAGTTGCGGAATTGCCTCCTCAAACAACGTGACACTTTCTCGTATCTTTCCTTGCAGAACGTCTATCGTCGCCAGATTTACATCCAGACTGCCATTGATTAACGGATCATCAAGCTTTTGCAAAGCCTCTTTTCCCTGCTTAAATAATTGTCGTGCTGAATCAAATTCACCTGCCAGGAAACAGGCGATTCCCTGTCCATTGTATGCTTGTGCCAGGAGTTTGTGATCGCCATGCCGCAGCATATCATTAATAACGTGTGAGAAATGTTCACGTGCAAACCACAGCTCACCTAAACGACGATAGAGTGTGCCCAGTAAAACATGACTTCTGGCTATCGCACCGAATTCGTTTTGCCGCATTGCCAACGCTAATGATTGTTTGGCGTAAGCAAGCGCCTTGGGAAGTTCTGCTGTTCCACCATAAGCCGACCCCAGCCGCCAGCAAACCTCGCTTTGCAGGGGCGGTGCCAGCGCTTCACGGTTTTGTTCCTGTTCATAAATGCTGAGTACCCGAATCGCGTCGTTGAACCGGGCCAGGCTTTCGAGTGCCTCGGCCTTGAGGCAAAGAATTGTGGCCACAGAATTCGTGCGGAGGTGCGCCGCCGCAAGTGCTGTTTCGCAGTATGCAAGCGCTTCTTCATACAGGAAATGCTGAAGTGCCAGACGCGCTTCGCTGACTACTTTATTCCAGTTAGACGAACGACGGCCCTGACCTGATTTCTCACTTATTTTATGAATTAGTGAATCTCCCATAAAGCTGTTCAGCCCTTAAAAACTTGCTTGAGGCGGGGTTCAATTTTTCAATCATAACGTAACTAATGTCTTGCTGGTCGCAGCGACGCACACGAATTACAGCCTTGCCAACCCACTGTCAGTCCATATATTGGTAATCAACGGCTTTATTCAGGAGATTAATGACTGCGGCGCAAGAAATTTTAAATTCTTATTCATGATCTCTGTAATTTTGGGTTCATTGGGCATTTATTAAAGCGAGGTCTAATTGACCCAGGTAATCGTCTGAAAAGAAATTTATCTCTTGATCCTTCGGAGACAGTGAAAAATGCCCAGCTCAAGTCGAATACAAAGTAAAAGAATCTTCGTGATGGTACTGACCCTCATCTTATTACTACCCACCATCAATGCTGGCAGCACTGCGCAAACTCTGAAGGAACAAAAAAAACTGTCGGTTGCTGAAGCACGACCTAAACTGGCTCCTGACCTCGAAGAATCGTTGACATCATCAGCGCAGGAAACACAGAAAGCCCCGAAAACATTGGGCGAGGTGCGTCGTGAGAAACAACAAAACAGTAGCCCGCTCGCCAGCGTATGGTCAAAAGCAGCGCAGGCGTCCAGCGCGGATGAGATGCAGCGCGTGATCGTGAATCTGAGTGGAGCAGCAAATGAAGCGACGATGAAATCCTGCTTAACCAGGCTCGGCGGAAAAATTAATAAACTGCACCAGAATATGGCGCTTGCCACAATTGATCTGCCGCGCTCGCGCATCCGTGAACTGGCGGCTGAAACTGATGTTGAGTATGTCAGCCCGGATCGCCCAACGATGGCATTTGGGCATATCGAAACCACCACCGGGGCCCAGCAGGCTCGCACTCTGAGTAGTTCCCTAACCAGCATAGATGGGACAGGGATTGGCATTGCTATAATTGATAGCGGGGTGGATAGTAACCATAAACTAATCCGCACTTCAAAAAGTCATCCTGGGATAAGTACTTATAAAGATTTTGTTGGAACCAGCGCAATTATTGACCGCTTTGGTCATGGAACATATGTTGCGTCATTGGCTACCGGTAGTAATGCGCTTAGTAATGGAACCTATGAAGGAATTGCGCCAGGTGCAAACCTGATTAACTTAAAAGTTCTCAATGACAATGGGACCGGGTTTACCAGTACCATGATTGCAGCCCTTGACTGGTGTATAAATAATAAAGCTGCTTATAACATTCGCTTGATCAATTTAAGTGTGGGAACTCCCGCCAAAGACAGCTATAAAAATGACCCGCTTTGTCTGGCAGTACGCCGCGCTCATACGGCTGGAATCGTCGTGGTAGTGGCTGCCGGCAATGAAGGCAAGGACAGGTACGAGAATAAAATTTATGGGGGCATTCATTCGCCGGGGATTGACCCTTCTGTTATCACTGTTGGCGCTACCAACACATTCTCCACGGATAAGCGCTCTGATGACAAAATTGCGACCTATAGTTCACGCGGGCCGACCCGCGGTTATTACGGCGATGGGGTTGGGGTGAAGCATTATGATAACTTGATTAAACCTGATTTAGTGGCTCCAGGTAATAAACTTATCGGTGCTAGTTCGGATAATCCGGCAGGGAACAACAATTTCAACAACCTGCTTTTAAGTGCGCCTGCACTTGCAGTTAATCCAACGCAAAAAGTAGAAGATAGAGTAATGTACCTGAGCGGGACTTCAGCCGCTGCACCTATCGTGGCAGGAGCCGCTGCGCTCTTACTTGAAGTTAATCCCAATTTAACTCCAAATTTAGTCAAAGCTATATTAATGTATACGGCGCAACCAATTGCCGGATATAACACCTTAGAACAGGGTACTGGAATGTTGAATATTGATGGGGCGATTCGCGTGGCACGGCTGGTCAGGTCAAATACTTCCTACTTATCGAATGGCAGCCCCATGCTCAATGGCTTTTTACCTTTTTCACAGAGTAGTGTAATCGTCAACGAAACCTGTCATTGGGGACAGGGAGTTATTACAAATTATTGTTTTTTACACGGCAGCAATCTGATGAATTATTGGCAGGGTGTCTATGCACGTAATTATGTCTTAGCCGATGCTACAAAAGTAACGAATAACTCAATTATGCAAATTCCTGGGCTTACTTCTTCAGGTGCTCTAAATAGCTCAGGAGTGGTGTTCGCTGATGGTAATGGCGCATTGGCAGATGGTAAGCTGATTGCCAGCGGGGTTGTGTTTGCCGATGGAATAACATACTCCAGCGGAGTGGTTTTTGCTGATGGTAAGCTTGCTTATGATCCGATTTTTAATGACCAAACGGTTAAGTCCAAAGTTGTTATTGTTGGAGATTAAAGTATTTTACTAAACCATTGTTTTAACTATTATTTTACCAGCGGCAATGACAAAATCTGAATAGTGGAGATGGCATGAAGCTGTATTTACGAACCAATATCAAGCCCGACTTGAGCCAGTCAATGACCCCATTTTGTATCTT
>JANMKB010000366.1:0-8157 GCA_031371805.1 Blastocatellia bacterium
GCATATGCACTTGCGCGGCAAAGATTATCTTTATCGCGCAATTTATCCTGATGGCCGCACGGAAATTTTGCTCAGCGTGCCAAAATACGATTTTGGCTGGCAGGTTTATTACTACCCGAAAAAGCCACTTCGCGTCCCCAAAGGCACAAGGATTGAAACTGTCGCGCATTACGATAATTCCAGCCGGAACGCAAAGAATCCTGATCCGGCGAAGGCTGTGCGGTTCGGTGAACAAACGTGGGATGAAATGATGAACGGGTTTTTTGATTACACGCCCGTGAAGGAGAGTGGCGCTAAGCCAATCACTAACGGAAGTGGCAGCGGGAAATAATTCAACTGTTATTACTTCAGGAGTTTATTTATGCCTTTTACAAGAATGGATCAAAGCACGACAGCCGAATGGATGAATATTGGCAAAGAGGTCGCAGTGCGCCAGGCACAGATGCCGCAACTGATAAAATCCATGTTGCGACAACTGGAATCACAGGTTGATGGCTTTGAAGTCAATCAGCTTGTGCATTCATTGCAAACTGCGACCCGCGCAGTACGCGCCGGAGCCTCTGAAGAAATGACCGTCGCCGCGTTATGTCACGACATCGGAAAAGTGATTTCCGTCGTAAATCATCCGGCGATTGCGGCAGAAATGCTGAAGCCCTATGTGTCAAATGAGACCTATCAAATCATTCGCACGCATCAGGATTTTCAGGGCCGCCATTATTATCATTTAATGGGACAGGACCCGAATGCCCGTGAAAAATATACGAGTGAACCCTGGTATGAATTAGCCGAACAATTTACGGATGAATGGGATCAGACTTCCTTTGATCCGTACTATGAAACGTTGCCACTGGATTATTTCGAGCCACTGATTGAGCGTGTATTTGGGAAAAATTTATTAGCGAAGCTGAATAAAGAAGCGACAAATTGAAAGGATAGCGCAATGCCCATCGTTGGAACTATGAATTGGGGATTAGCGGATAATGCTCGCAGCCCTCTAAGTCATCCGCTCTTGCGAAACCTTGAACAACAGGTGCGTGAATGTAATCAGATCAACGTCCATCGGCGGTGGCGGCGCAAAGTCTATAAAAACAGGAGTAATGATTTGCCGCCGCCCCGCCATTTCGCCCCCCGCAATAGTAAAACTAAATAGTCTGTAAATTAAATTTTTGTGGACGAATAAAATATCCAACAAACTTCAGTTTAAGGAGTCCATACCATGTTATCTCTTAACAATTACAAAAAAATATTTTTCGCCTTGTTTGTATTTACGATCATTGCCTCGGCGCAGGATGTTGAGGGGAGCAAAGATCATCCTTTGTTAACGCGGTATCCAGACTCGACACTTTTAGAATATGCGAAAGATTACAACTCCGTAGAATTTGCCATCGGGCGCACTGCTGACGGCAATCCCAAACGCAAAGCCATCGAAGGTGACCGCACGTTGCTGCGTTATTTTTACGCCGAAGGAAATCAGGCCAGCCCGTTACAAATAATTCGCAACTATCAAAATGCGGTAAAGAAAATTGGTGGAACTGTCGTTTACGAACGTCTCCAGCGCGAAAATGATGGCGGCGAGACGACGCTGAAAGTTACGGCGGACGGCAAGGAAATTTGGATCAAGGTGGAGCCGGATATTTTTAGTGCGCCCACGCGCAGCTACGTCTTAACGATTGTCGAAATCGCGGCCATGGAACAGGTTGTCAGCGCCAACAAATTGCTGGAAGAAATTAACAAAAATGGCTTCGTGGCGCTGTACATCAATTTCGATACGAACAAATGGGACTTGAAAGCTGATGGTATAGCGGCGGTGCAGGAAATTGTCACGATGCTGAAATCCGCGCCCGCGCTCAAGCTCAGTATTGAAGGACATACCGATAATGTCGGCACCGCGCCCGCGAATAAAACGTTAGCCGAAAATCGCGCCAAAAGCGTGATGAAAGCGCTGGTCGAAGGCGGCGTTGCTCCCACCCGACTGACAGCCATTGGCTTCGGACAAACAAATCCGATTGCCGATAATCGCACCGAAGAAGGACGCACTAAAAATCGCCGTGTCGAGTTAGTGAAAAGGTAAAACTCTTCCACCACCGCACACGAAGTCAGATAAAGAAGAATTTTTATTTTTATTTTCAAATGGATGTGGCCTGTGAAGCGCCAGCGGTACAGTACGGCGAGCAGTAGCGAGTTGGTCGGCGGTGGGGGCGAACCAGCTCGCTACCGCTCGCCGTACTGTACCAGTCGCACTCATCCGCAAACTGCTATAAGGGAAAAGAGGTCGGTTATGAAGCGGTTCGTTTTATTTGCGTTACTAACTTTTGGCAGCCTCGCTTTGCCTGTAGTATTTTCGCTACACCGCAATTTTGCTCAACCGCAAACCGCGCCAAAAGCCTTTATTGACGGTACTGGCATCGGTTGGCGCACACTGAATGAAAAAGATTTCATGCATGTCAATGACAAGCCCGACACGTGGAAATGGAACGGTGATTTTGTCAAAAGCACAGGCAAGCCAATCGGTGTTTATCGCACCAAAGAAAAGTTCACAAATTTTGAATTAGTAGCGGAATGGCGGCATCTGGAAGCCGGGGGAAACTCAGGAATATTTGCCTGGGTTCCGGCTGAAGCCCTGAAAGATTTACCGCCTGACGCATTACCAAAATGGGGCATTGAAGTGCAAATGCTGGATCATGGCTATCGTGAAAAATACGAAAAACAAAGCGGCAAAAAAGGTGACTGGTTCACCACACACGGAGACATTTTTGCCGTTGGCAATTCCAAACTAAACCCGTTTCCCCCGCTTTCGCCGAATGGCTCGCGCAGCTTCCCGCGCAAAAATCTCAGCAAGGGAATCAACGAATGGAATTTTTATTATGTCCGCGCCATCAACGGTGAAATTCGTTTGTGGGTTAACGGCGAAGAAGTTTCCGGCGGTAACAATGCCGAACCACGCACAGGTTATTTGTGTCTGGAGGCGGAAGGGGCGCCAGTGGAATTCAGAAATATTCGGGTGCGCGAATTGCCATAAATGATCACTCACACCACCGATAAATAAACCTCGCCAGCGTCTCCATCACATTTTGCACGGATTGCAAATCTACCCATTCGTCAGGCTGATGCGTGTTGCCACCGATTGGCCCAAACAATAATGCAGGCGTCTGAAAATGTTGATGAAACACGAACATATCACACGGTGCATCGAAGCCCTGAATCACCGGGGCTTGCCCTGTCACCGCTGAAAAAGTTGCCGCCAGTTGCTGGACTAACGGCGCGTCTTTTTGGATAGCTGAGCCGGGCAACCATTCCATCACAAATTTCACTGCGGCACTGATGGAAAACAATTCAGGACGCGCCTTAATCATTCCCTCAAACCACGCAAAAAATTCTGCATTGATGTCGGTTAATTGCTCGTCTGGCAAGTGCTGCCAATATAATTCTATGCGGCAAACGGTTGGCACTGTCGTCGGTTCCTGCATCCCCCAGCCGCCACAATTCACCTTTAAAATCCACACCGGAACGGGATCATTATTGTGTTGATAGAGCGGGTGAGATCTAACCTGTTGTTGACGCAGGCGGGCAAAGTTTTTAATTTCTCCCAGCACATAATGAAGCTGATCGGTGACGTGAAAACCTTTTTGCTCCTGCTCTAAAATTCCGCCGGGCTTGCTGCGCAAAGTGATGTGAACGATATGCCCGCCCATTTGCGCCGGGCAAATAATATTCTGGCTTGGCTCTGTGACAATTGCGGCATCAGCGTTGTAACCGCGCAGTCGTGCGGCTAATGTGCCATTCACACCGCCAAATTCTTCGTCTACGACCGTTTCAAAAATTACATCACCACGTAATTCTATGCCTGCTTCCAAAATCGCTTCGATAGCAATTAATGCCGCAGCGATACCGCCTTTCATATCATTGGCGCCAAGTCCGTATAAACGATTGCCGTCAACGATTGCGCCAAACGGATCGGCGCGCCAGGGTTCAGAACCGCGTGGCACAGTGTCTATGTGACCGGACAGCAATAACGATTTGCCGCCGCCTTTGCCTTTGTGCGTCGCTGCTAAATTCGGACGATTACGATAATCGCGCTCATGACGAAAAACCGGATGCGCCGTCAATTCCGGTACACTGGATAATTCGTACAAATCCGTTTGCAAGCCCAGTTGTTTGCAACGCTCGGCGAGATATTCCTGGCAACCTGCTTCGGCTCCAATCGGCGGCGTATTTTCAGAAGGGATTTGCACCAGCTCGCGGATCGTCGTGCTAAGGCGGTCGTGCAGCTTTTTCGTAATTTGGCTAAGTTTTGTCTCAATGGGCATAGCGTATCAAAAATGGCGACTCCTGGGTACGCAGGAATCCTGCCTGCGACAGGAATAATTCGCAGGCAGGATTCCTGCGTACCCGGGGTTTTGCCAGCTAAGCGGCGCTGAATTTTTCGTAATCACCACTGGCCATCATTTGTTTTGCCATCGCTTCGCCTAATGCCTGCAGGCCCTTGATGGGGCGCACCATGACTTCAAATTCAATAATTTTTCCTTCGTCATTGAAGCGAATCAGGTCAATGCCTTTTAATTGTACTTCGCCAATGTGGGCGCTGAATTCCAGCACGACAGAGGTTCCATCAGTTAAATCACGATGATATTTGAAATCTTCAAAAACTTTGGCGGCGGTGGAAAGTACGATCCAGAGAAGCTCTTTCCCTGCTTTGGGCTTCCATAAAAATGGCGAACGGAAGACGACTTCATCCGCGACGAGTTCAGTAAAAATATTTTGTTCCTGCGTCTGGAAAAATGTGTGCCATTGTGCGATAGCTTGCAGGATAATAGGGGCTGGTTGATTCATAAAAAAATCTCTGTAAAAAAACGGAAGATTTCCCGCCCTGCCTTCGTCTAAATAAATGTGATAAGCACGGAGGCGCCGAATGGAGCAATGGGCAATAATGACGCAACGCTTCGTCAGAGATGAACAGGAACGTGATCAGTTGATCGTCGCGTGTCAGGACGGTGACCGCGAAGCGTTTAGCATGCTATTCGCGCAGCATAAAGACAAGGTCTATTCCATCGCTTTACATTTTAGCGGCAACGAGGCCACCGCGCACGACATCGCGCAGCAGGTCTTTCTCAAGCTGATGACCAATATTCAGCAATTTAATTTTCAGGCAGAATTTTCGACGTGGCTCTATCGCATGGTAGCGAATGCTTGTTTTGATGAGCAACGACGGTGGCGCAAATTTTTACCATTTGGTGATGACACTGAAATTCAACAATTGCGGTCCCGCGAAAATATCGAAGCGAATTATTCTCGCATTGAATTATCAGGCGCAGTGCAGTCCGCGATTGCTACGCTCAAGCCGAAATTACGAATGCCAATTTTGCTGAAATATATCGAGGGAATGTCTTACGAAGAAATTGCGCAGGTGCTGGATTGTTCAATGGGGACAGTGGCTTCACGCCTGAATCGCGGCCATAAAGCATTAGCAGAAAAGCTGAGGCATTTGCGCGGAATAAGTTCTGAGGAGTAAACGCTATGTTCAAGTATCACGTAGCAAAATTATTATCGGCGTATTGCGACAACGAATTGCCGGAAGCAGAAATGCAGCGCGTGCAGGCACATTTGCAGAGTTGCCCAAGTTGTCGTCAGGCATACGAGCAAATCAAATTTGGCATATCTTTGGCGCAGCAAATTCAAACTGTCGCTGCGCCGGAGACATTATGGTTTGCAGTGTCGAAGCAAAAAAGTAATGGCCCAGCTACAATTGGATTTAACTGGCGCATGGCAGCGGCGCTGACTACTGTCTTGATTTTAGGATTGGTCGGATGGTTTGGATTTTCGCGGCTCCACGAAACGGAAATTCTGAAGCCAGAGATTGTTGATAATCAAATAGAAAAAATTGAGCCAGCTCCATCTGTAGTTATGACGCCGACGCCGAAAGTCTCTAACAAAAAAATAATTTCAGCCCCTGAACTGCAACCCACAAAAGCTGCGCCCAATATTCCAGCGCCAAAAGTCGCAGCACAAACCTGGGAAGTTGCGAGCCTGGCAGGTACGCCCAGCATCGGCGCAACAAAAATTAACGGGACGGAAAAAATTACCGTTGGAGAATGGCTTGCGACTGATAACGTTTCACGGGCAAAAATCAAAGTTGCAAATATTGGCTTCGTAGACATTGATCCTAATTCGCGGGTGCAGTTTGTCAGTTCGCAAAATTCCGAACATCGCATCGCACTTAAAAAAGGTAAGCTCAGCGCGTTTATCCTAGCACCGCCGCGTCTGTTCGTCGTGGACACACCTTCGGCAACGGCGGTTGATCTCGGTTGCGCCTACACGCTGGAAGTGGACGAAGCAGGGAATAGTTTATTACACGTGACTTCGGGCTGGGTGTCGTTTGTTTTGCCGAGGGGAAAAAACAGTCGCCGCGAATCGTTAATCCCCGCCGGAGCAATGTGCGCAACCCGCAAAGGCGCAGGCGTAGGAACGCCCTATTTTGCCAATGCCTCGACGACCTTCATCGCCGCTTTGCAAAAGCTGGATTTTGGGCCGGGCGAAATAGCAGGCACATTTATCAAAACAATCCTGACTGAGTCACGACCAGCAGACGCCCTGACCCTTTGGCATTTACTGGATCAGGAAAAATGGCAGGCATCATTGCGCGGACAAATCTTTGACCGCCTGGCAGAATTAACTCCTCCGCCAGCAGGCGTGACGCGCACAGGAATTTTGCAGGGTGATCGAAAAATGCTGGCGCAGTGGTGGCAGGAGAAAATCCACTAAACCAGAGTCTGATAACGAAATCAGATATTCTATTAACAGCACAAACAAGGGAAACTTAATTAAGCAAATCAGAAAGGAAAAAAAACTATGAAGAATTATCGTTCCATCCAATTCGTTTTATCTTTCTTCGTTCTCACTACACTGACGATTCCATCAATTGCCGGGCCGCCCCTCATTTGTCATCCCTTCGAGATTGGTGAGGCGAAATCCATCGCGTGGAATGGAAAACAATGGCGTGATGTCAAAAAGGATTACGATCTTAATCAGTTAGTTCCCGACGTGATGGCGATTCTGGAAACAGACGCGCCAGTGTTAGTCAGAATGGAAACTATGCGACGTGCGGCTGTCTATGCTGTCTGGTCACTCCGTGATACAAAGGTTGGCTTTGATCCGAAAGGTGAGCGGGCCGCAATTGCTTTGCTCGATAAAATCTTAGCTCGCAAAAATGCTGCCGAAGTAAGAGGCTTCAAAACGAAGGCGGATAAATTAGCGTTATTTGATGCCGGATATTTGCTCGAAACTTACAAGTACATCGGCTTTGAAGAAATCGCAAAGAAACCAGTTTTACCAGCCGAAAGCCTTGCCTGGGTTGAAAAAGCAAATAATGCTTTAGATTGTCCCGGCGAAATAGAATTAGCGTTAGCGATCATTTTGCAAAATCATCAAGGGACAACAGCGGCACAAAACAAGCATTTGAAAAATGCTGTCGGTAAAGCCGCTGAAGGTTCACTGCTCGCTAAAAATATCGTCAGTCATTTCCCTGACAAAGGCGCAAGTTTGAATGCCCTCAAAGCCAGTCTGAAATAATGCCGACTTGCAAAAGCCCGCACGCAGTAAGGGCGACATAGCTGAAAAATACGCCCTTACTGCTTCTGCAAGCTGCTTCACAATTCTGGAGGTCGTTATGCGTTGTAAAAATCTGCTGCTCACCCTCACTGGCCTGTTGTTGTTGACCATATCTATTCATGCCCAGGCCAATGATTTAATCGTCCATGAATGGGGAACCTTTACTTCTATTGCCGCAAAAAATGGGGAGACACTGGATTGGCGGCCCTTGAATGGCGCCAGCGATTTGCCTTCATTTGTCTATAAAATTCCGGTGTCGCAAAGTCGTCAGTGCAAAATTTGTACGTGGGCAAAAGTCCGCATGGAGACTCCTGTACTCTACTTTTACACTGAGCATGAAGTTGCCGTAAATGTGAAAGTTGATTTCCCGCAAGGGAAAATTACAGAGTGGTTTCCCAAAGCGGCTGTCGGCAATACCTCGATCACCTGGAGCAACATCCTCATCAATCCGAAAGCTGAAATTTGCTATCAGCAGGAAGCGAAGGAAAGCCATTATTATCCGGCGCGCGAAACGGATGCGGCTCCGCTTGCCATTCAGACGGAGCAAAAAAC
>JANMKB010000712.1:0-5950 GCA_031371805.1 Blastocatellia bacterium
ACAAAAAGTTTTTTTGATAATGCGACCTGTGGTGCAGCCAGTCCAACACCTTTTGCCATATACATCGTCTCGAACATTTGCCCGATAAATTCTGCCAGTTCGCCATCAATGCTGGTGATTTCTTCGCCTTCTTTTTGCAGCACCGGATCACCGTATTTCACGATTGGTAATGTCATTTGATCTTCTCTTATTCGTTGTTACTACTTTCAAAATTAATGCGCCGATAAATCTCCGCCATCAATATTTTCACCCCTACTGAGGCAAAGAAAATTTCCTGTTCTGCTTCGGTATAAATTTCGCATTGCCAGGGTTCACCAGCATTTTGATGCCGATATACTTCGATTTGTATTTTATCCTGAGCGACGATGACGTATTCGCGCAGTCCTGCGACAAATTGATACTCACGTTTTTTTTCGTAACGATCTGTGCGCTCAGTTGAAGGCGACAACACTTCAATAATTAAACCAGGGCTTTCACTGATATAAGAATTGTCTGGTATGCCCTCACAAGTCACGAGGACATCAGGGTAATAATAAACTTGCGGGCTTACTGCTACTTTCATATCAGCAGTATAAACATCGCAATTTTTATCGCGCAGGAAATTGGTCAGCTCCGTTGCAAAAGCATTGACGAGTTTGCCATGTGCACTGCTTGCGCCTGCTATCGCATAAATTTGACCACTGACAAATTCGTGCTTCAGATCACTGGTCATTTCTGCTGCAAGATATTCTTCTACCGTCCATTGCGTTTTTATTTTTGCCAGCCCCATACATCAATACCCCTGAATTTGTTGCTTGTAGCCGTCAAAATTTCGCTTCATTTCTTTCAGCGAATCGCCGCCAAATTTTTCACGCATCGCTTTTGCCAGCACAATCGCAACCATCGCTTCGCCGATCACTCCGGCTGCCGGAACTGCCGTTACATCTGATCTTTCAAAGTCGGATTCTTCCGGTAATTTCGTTTCGATGTTTACGCTGCGAAGTCTTTTTCTGAGTGTCGCAATCGGCTTCAAATAACCGCGTATTCGTAACTCTTCGCCGTTTGTCATGCCGCCTTCCAAGCCTCCGGCGCGATTCGACATTCTACCAAATCCGTCTTCGTCATGGTCAATTTCGTCGTGGACTTGCGAACCGGGCATCGCGGCATTCGCTACCCCATCGCCAATTTCTACGGCCTTGACCGCGTGGATGGACATCACAGCTTGAGCGAGTTGTCCGTCAAGCTTTACCGCCCAACTGGTATGCGATCCAAGCCCTGGAATTAAGCCTTTCGCGACGACTTCAAAAATTCCGCCGAGCGTGTCGCCTTCTTTGTTGGCTTCGTCAATGCGTCCGACCATTTTGGCTTCGATGATCTGGTCGGTCACGCGCAAAACATTGCTATCATACAACGCTTTGATCGTGGCGAAATCAACCGTTTGGTTCGTGATTGAAAGTTCGCCGAGCGTCACTACGTGGCTGGCAAGCTCTACCTCAAAAGCCAATAATAACTGCTTTGCCAATGCGCCAACCGCAACACGCATCGTAGTCTCTCTGGCACTGGCACGTTCCAGAATATCGCGCAAATCACGGCGGTCGTATTTCATTCCACCAACCAAATCCGCGTGTCCCGGACGCGGACGCGTGACCGTGCGCGGACGTTCAATCGGAGCTGTCGGCTTTTCCGCCGCCATCACTTCAAGCCAATTTTTGTAGTCACGATTTTCCACCATCAGCGCAATCGGAGCGCCAATTGTTTCGCCGTGCCTGACGCCCGACAAAATTTGTACGGTGTCCGTTTCGATCTTCATCCGCCCGCCGCGTCCGTAACCCTGCTGCCGCCGCCATAATTCGTGATTGATGAAATCCTGACTGATGGGCAAGCCCGCCGGCAAGCCTTCAATGGTCGCAATCAAAGCCGGGCCGTGAGATTCGCCTGTTGTGGTAAAAGTAAAATTCATATAATTTCAGATCTAAGGTAACCACCGATTTTTCACTTTTCCCTGTTTTTGCTCGCGCTCCCAAGCTTCGTCCGTGAAAAGGTAAAAACATTCGCTCCGTTGGATTACCTGCAAGGCTTGTTCACAATCCGGTATCAATTTCATTAACTCAGAAACCTGGCCTGATTTTGAGCGCAATACAATTACAGCAATGTCATAGCCCGGCAATTGTTGTTGATACGCAATGTTTGAATCAGTCGAAATCATCACGTCGAATTGTGCTTGGGCTGCTTTGAGTAAAGCTCCATTTTGGAGGTCGCTCCAGCCCATTTCCTGCGCCGTCACAACCTGATGATTCAGTAAATATTTCCTCAATGGGCGCGGACAACAAGCATCAAAAAGTATCTTCATCACGCACCCGAACGTTGGTTAAAACTCCATCCAAAATCGCCTGCTTAATGACGCTCAGAACAGTCAATACCTCTTCCTTACTAACAGCGTCATAGTCTTCCAAAAATTCCTGGATGGTGCGCCCTGCCGCCAAATAATTTATTAATACATCTGCCTGCACGCGCTTGGCGCCAATCGTCGGATGTCCGCTCAATTTTTCTGGGTCTTGTTGAATAGCAGCATCATTCAGTACAACCATAGCTCCGCGCATCAATGATTGATAAACATAATTTGCATGGTTCATAAACACCCTCCAATGGATGAAGTATAGAGACTTTTACTATGATCCGGCAACTATCATTGAATGATTCATCTCTTACGGGCATAATTCCTCACTTAATTGTTGCAATAAATCATCACGAGTAAAGTAATTCGCAAAGGAAATCTTTCATGTCTTCTTCTCCATTTCACCACATCGAACAAGCGCCACCCGATCCAATCATCGGCATCACAGAAGCTTTCAATAACGACGCAACCGCGCACAAAGTCAACCTGGGCGTCGGCGTTTATCAGGACGCGGACGGCAAAATCCCTGTCCTGAAAGTTGTCCGCGAAGCCGAAGCCCGGTATTACGCGGCAGAGACTACCAAAAGTTACCTGCCGATTGATGGCGTTGCGGCTTACAACAAAGAAGTCCAGAAATTATTGTTTGGCGCGGATTCTCCCATCATAGCGGAAAATCGCGCCGTGACGATTCAGGGCGTAGGCGGGACAGGTTCATTGAAAGTTGGCGCGGATTTCCTCAAACGATTTTTCCCAAACTCAGAAATCTGGATCAGCAATCCAAGCTGGGAAAATCATCAGCAACTTTTTGAAGCCGCCGGATTCAGGGTCAACAGCTATCCGTATTACGACGCGGAAACGCACGGGTTGAATTTCAACGCGCTGCTCGCAACCCTGCAAACATTGCCTGCGAACAGCATCGTCGTCCTGCACGCCTGCTGTCACAATCCAACTGGCGTAGACCTCAGCAACGAACAATGGCAACTGGTCATTGACGCCGTGCAAGCCAACAACTTAATTCCATTCCTCGATTTTGCGTATCAGGGTTTTGGCAATGGATTGGATGCCGACGCTTTTGCCGTGCGTGCTTTTGCGGAAGCCGGAATCAATTGCGTCATTGCCAGTTCATTCTCAAAATCGTTTGCGATGTACCGCGAACGCATCGGAGCGTTGACGGTTTTGACGGCGAATGCCGAAGAATCAAAGCGCGTATTAAGTCAGGTCAAGCGCGTCATTCGCACCAATTATTCCAGCCCTCCATCGCACCCCGCGCAAATCGTCGCGCTGGTGTTGAGTACGCCGGAATTGCGACAACAATGGGAAGACGAATTAACCGAAATGCGCGAACGAATTCTGGCGATGCGCGGAAAATTTGTCGAGATGTTGCGCGAAAAAGGAGTCGAACAGGACTTCAGCTTCATCGCCAGGCAACGCGGCATGTTTTCGTATTCCGGCCTTTCACCCGCAGCAGTTAAACGGCTGCGGGATGAATTCAGTCTCTACATCGTCGGCAGCGGACGCATCTGTGTGGCGGCAATGAATGATCACAATATCGGTAATATTTGCGCCGCGATTGCGGAAGTTTTGTAATTCAGGGTTTGTGACATCTGCAAAAATTATATCCATGAATTTTCGACCGATTATTCCTTTGCTGTTCTGCCTGCTGGGGTCGCTGAGCTTTTCGATTCAAGCGCAACAGACGGGGACTAACACATCCGCCCCGAAAAAAATCATCAATTACGGGGGCGGAGGCTGGAAGGACGGGCAGGCCAACGAACCTTGCATTCTGGTCAATCCGAAAGACAAGTCAAAGCTGATCATGTTCTATTCGGGCATGAAACTCGGCGGCAGCGCAGGAGCCATTGGCAAAGCCTGGGCGAATGTCGCGGAACATTGGTATCTATATTTTCAGGCGGCGCACTCCGGTTATTACATCAAACAACACTGGGCGCTAGGGGGCATAGAATGTACTGACATATTAAAAATGATTTCCGTCAATTGAAGACAGATCAATTTGATCCGCCCTCTAAGAGTTTTTGGTTCTGTGTTATTCTTATATCGCGGTCAAGTATCAATAATTCAGTAACTTCGGTTTTTGCGTTTATCGAAAGCCTGCTCCAATGCCCGAAATTTCGCTGCAAATCGTTAATTTTTTTCACACGCTGGCGTGGAAAAGCCTGCTTGACATTTTTATTGTCGCGTTTCTGATTTACGAGGTGTTGCGCCTCTTACGCGGGACGCGCGCCGTGCAAATGGCGATTGGGCTGGTAGCAATTGCCGTGCTTTACCGGGTCTCGCGCTGGCTCGAATTGGCAACGGTGGAATGGGTTTTGCGCAATGCCGTCGTTTATCTGGGCTTTGCCATCATCGTTTTATTTCAGCGCGAAATTCGGACGGCGCTGCTACATTTCGGGAAAAATTTTCGCATGCCATTTGTGCATGTCCGCTGGCGTGCCAGAGCGCATGAACAAAGCTGGTACGATGATGTCGTGCAGGTAGCAATGGATTTGGCCGTCGAACAAATCGGCGCGTTAATTGTCCTGGAACGCGACATTGGCTTGAAAACTTATGTGGAAAGCGGTATCCGACTTGATGCTCGCCTGACTTACGATTTACTGGTCACGATCTTCAACACGAACACGCCTCTGCACGATGGAGCCGCCATCATTAGTAAAAATAAACTGGCTGCCGCGTCGTGCTTCCTGCCGCTCACCCAAAACCTGCGCCTCTCGCGTGAATTAGGTACTCGTCACCGCGCCGCGATTGGCATCACCGAAGATACCGATGCCTGTGCCGTGATTGTTTCAGAAGAAACAGGTACCGTCTCGTTTGCCATCAGCGGGAAAATTATCCGAAACCTGGACGGGCCGCATTTGCGCCGCCTGATCCTGCATGCAATGGAACCCTGGCATTCTGACGAAGAGGCCGAGGCGCACGAAATTGAAGAACGTCAGCACGAGAAAAAAATGCAGGAAATTCTAACTGAGCGAAAAAAGGATGTAGTGTCAGCGCAGAGCGAGCAACGCAGTGAGAGTTTGCCGGAGGAAGTACAGCCGTGAAGTCGAAAGCATTAGCAAGCACTTCAAAATATAGTTACCCGGTCAGGCACTTTTTTGGCTGGCTTAAAACTGTGGTGTTTGAAAATAAAAAAATGAAGTTTCTTTCGCTGGGGCTGGCAGTTTTATTGTTCATTGTCTCGCGCCAGCCGCAACGCGACGTGATGCTGGTCGGAGTGCCGCTGGAATTTATCAACACTCCACCGGGATTGGAAATCAGCACCGAAGTTCCGAACTCCGTCCAAATGCGCTTGCGAGGAGCGCAGGATGTGGTGCGTGACATCACGCCGAACGAGCTTGAGGTGAAAGCCGATCTCAGCGACAAAGCTGCGGGTGACAGGGTGATCCAGCTTAAACCAACCGATGTCATCAAACCTGACAAAGTTGAAGTGCGCCGCATCGAACCCAATACCATCGAAATCAAACTGGAACCGACAAAACGCAAAGTAGTGTCAATTGAAGCGCAATTTTCTGGTCATCTGGCAGAAAATTACGAGCGCACCGGCGTCAGGCTAGAACCCGC
>JANMKB010000717.1:0-1858 GCA_031371805.1 Blastocatellia bacterium
TGACTTGCAGATGACTCACACAGCGGCGCAGAAGGAATATTTCTCCGCACGCATTGAATTAGAAAATGTAGTCGGAACTGCACTTGAGAAGTGAAATGTAGCGCAACCCTGGCTGGTTGCGCTACGCTTTTAGCGTGATAATAATTTCCAGACCTGATGGTTGGCGGTTTCTGGCGCTGACAGTTCCCTGACAGGATTCGACACACGTTTTTACAATTGCCAGTCCCAAACCAGTCCCGCCGGAGGCACGGGCGCGATCTGTTGCCAAACGATAGAACGGATCGAAGAGTTTGCTGACAGACTCTTCCGGCACGCCCGGCCCGGAATCGGCAATGATAATTTGCACGTGATTTTTTTCGCGGTGCGCGGTGATGGTGATCGCGCCTGCGTTGCCCGCATAACGATCCGCATTGCGCAAAATATTGGCGAGTGCGCGTGACAACAATTCCGGTTGCGCCAGGACGGCAAGATTTTCGGGGATGGCAATGGCAACGCCGTCTTTATTGGTGATTTCACGCACTACGGTTTGCGCAACAATTGGCAGCAGGAGCATTTTTGTTAAGGAAATTTCCGCCTGCTTCATACCTGCTTTGGAATACGCCAGCAATTCATTGACCAGCTTTGCCATCAGGTTTACTTCCTCCTGCACATCGGCGACATAACCGCGCTGGCTCATTTCAACTCGGTCTTCCAAAATGCTCAGGGCAAATTGCATCCGTGCCAGTGGCGAATTTAATTCGTGCGAGATGTCACCAAGAAATCTTTTTTGCCCGGTGACAAAACCGGAAAGCCGTACAGTCAAATGATTAATTGCCGCGCCTAAACGCCCGATTTCATCGTGACGATTTTCAGCCACGCGGACGGCAAAATTTTCCTCGGCAATTTGTTCCGTAGCGTTTGTCATCTGACGAATGGATATTGTCAGGCTGCGCACAAAGGGAATCCATAACAAAATTGACAGCAAAAACAGCCCCAGCCCAAACCATACCCACGGAACCGGATCGTAAAATAATCCGTGACCGGCACGGACATCTGTCACGGCAATCAAGCTCGCACGGGTTGGTTCGGTCTGCCCTTTTTCAAACAGGGGAATCCGCACGACGGCCCAATAAAGACGCGGGTTATCGGATTGAAATTTCATCGCCTGAAAGGGTGGCAGTGGTGGTAACGGACGTCTTTCTCCGGCGTTACCTGGCGCGGGCGGAAGATTGGGCGGTGGAGAAACGAGGTGCGCCAAAATATCTGGCGGCAACGTCAAATCTTTGCCTGCGACTTTTTCGCCTTCATTCGTGTAAAGCAAAAAATCTATCTGATACGCCTGGGCATAACGTTGCAAAATCTGTTCGCGCTCTTCGTTCGACTTTTCGCGGACTTCAACGGAGATTAGCTGGGCGATGGCACGAATTGCATTGCTTGATTCGTTGAAGGCGCGAAATACCTGGGGCAGTTGCTGGTTAAAATTGAGGAACAAAAATACCGCTCCCGTCAGCACCAACAGGTTCAGAAAAAACCACAACAAAATTTTTGTAAACAAAGACAAGCGCATAATTAAAATCGGTACAGTACAGTGAGCGGTAGCGATCTGGTCAGCGGGCAAGGCACTTTCTGCCAGTCCACCAAGTCGCTACGGCTCCTCGTACTGTACCGAGCGAATCAACATATAGCCTACCGAACGAATCGTTTTGATGAAGCGCGGATTTTTTGGATCATCGCCGAGCTTGCGCCGCAACAAAGAAATATGGACATCAATTGAACGATCAAAGACTTCGTAATCGCGCCCGCTGATTTCGTCCAGCAATTGTTCGCGGCTCAACACGCGGTCTGCGGCACGTGCAAGGCACAATAACAAATCAAATTC
>JANMKB010000724.1:0-14830 GCA_031371805.1 Blastocatellia bacterium
TTTCCATCTTCTCTTTATTCAGTTCAATCGCGGGAATATCTTTTTCGCCAATCAACGGTTGGTACTTAATTTCCTTCGTCTGCACGGTATTGAAATAATCCCACGCCTGTTTGATTAATTCCTGATTCAGCAAAAAATCCAGCGCCGTCATCGCTTGAACCTTTGCGCCTGCGACCGAACCTTTATGCGCAATCGGAGTCGCCATCGCAATCGCATTTTCCCAAGTATGCCCCGGCAAATTTGGAATGTTTGCGGGGGAGCTCAAATACACCATCGGGACATTCCACGAAATATCGCCGACGTCATCGGAGCCGCCGCCCTGTGGTTCTTTAGGATTTTCCAGTGGCGTGATTTTATCTTTCAAGCCCTCGATTTTGGCTTTGATTTCTTTTTGCAAAGCCTTCGCCAACGTTTGATCGTTGTCGTCCCACGCTGGCATGCCCACGGCCTCGATATTTTTTTGTTGGGCTTCGGCGACGGTTTTGTTGAAGTGAGGCGGCCACGCGGAACCGACTATGCGCCAGTCAACGGTTGTTTCCGTCATTGCAGCCGCAGCCTTCGCCATCGTGTTGCCAAGCTCAAAAAGTTCTTTGATGTGCGGATAATCAAGTTCCCGGAAGTAATACCAGACACTCGCTTCCGAAGGGACGACGTTCGGCTGATCGCCGCCGTTGACGACGACATAATGCGAGCGTTGCTGCAAGCGCAAATGTTCGCGGCGATAATTCCAGCCAATGTTCATCAACTCGACAGCGTCAAGTGCGCTGCGCCCTGACCACGGAGCGCCTGCCGCGTGCGCTGCTCTGCCGTGAAAATTATATTGCACCGAAACGAGGCCGCTGAAGTTGGAAGGCTGCCCCCAACTGGTAGCGAATTGATTGCTAACGTGACAGCCGAGCATCACATCCAAGTCCTTGAATAATCCAGCGCGAACAAAAAATGCTTTCGTGGCGAGCAACTCTTCGGCAATGCCGGGGTAGAGGCGAATCGTGCCGGGCAACTTATTTTTCTCCATCAATTTTTTCAGCGCGAGCGCTGCGACAACGTTCACAGCCTGCCCTGAATTATGACCTTCGCCGTGGCCGGGAGCGCCTTCGATAATCGGATCGTGATACGCCACACCAGGTTTTTGTGAAGCACGCGGGATGCAATCAATGTCGGTGATAAATCCAATGACAGGCTTGCCGGAGCCATAACTCGCCGTCCACGCTGTCGGCATTCCGGCTACGCCGCGTTCAATTTTGAAACCATTTTTTTCGAGGATGCCCGTGATGTATTTGCTGGTTTCGTATTCCTGAAATCCAAGCTCAGAAAAGCTGAAAATGCTGTCTACCATTTGCTGCGTGAGCGTTTGCATTTTGTCCACTTCGGCGACGGCATTACGTTTGAGCGCGTCGAGTGGTTGGGAAAATGTAGTCAATGAAATCAGGGCGACGAAGAAAATCGGAGCGAATTTTCTCATGGTGAATTCTCCTTAAAATTTTTGTCTATCCACATAACACTGAGCCGCCGTTCACATTCAGAATTTCCCCTGTGATGTGACGTGCGAGGTCAGAAGCCAGAAATAAAATCGGGTCGGCGATGTCTTCGGCGGAGGCTACACGTCCCAACGGAATCGCCTGGTTAATTTGCCTGGTTGTCGCGTCGTCCACGTGCAAAGCCGAGGCCGACATTTCCGTGTCAACCCAACCCGGTGCAACCGAATTTACGCGCACACCATAACGACCAAGCTCCACCGCTAAAGATTTTGTGAAACTGATAACCGCACCTTTTGAGGCCGCGTAATCAGCGTGTCCCGCTTCGCCGCGCTGTCCGGCAGTTGAACTCACAGTCACAATGTTGCCGGATTTTTGCTGAATAAAAACCTCGGCAGCGGCGCGACAAACGTAATACACTCCGTGGACGTTTGTGCGAATTGTTTTTTCAAATTGTGCTTCGTCGAGGATGCTGATCGGCTTATCTTCCGCAGGCCACACGCCTGCATTCGCCACCAGCACATCAAGCCTGCCAAACTGTTCGAACGTTTGTGTAATTAACGCTTTGGCTTCCTCGGCTTTGGCAATATCGGCCTGTAAAATCAAGGCTTGTGTGCCGGTGCGCTCGACCGCAGCCGCAACTTCGCGGGCGGCTTTTTCATTCGTGTGATAGTTGATAACGACACCAGCGGCTCCGGCTTCGGCAAATTTAATTGCGGCTGCCGCGCCGATGCCACGCGATGCGCCAGTGATAAGAATGATTTGATTTTTAAATGAAAGCATATTGCTACGAGATTTAATTGACTCTGCTTTTATTCCAACTGCGTGGCCTCGAATGAAACGATTTCGTCGTCCGCTGCCACGTAGCTGATTTCAATCGGGCGACAGCAAACTTCACAGTCTTCGACATAGCTCTGGCGGTCAACCGAAAGGTCGAATACCATGGAAATTTCCTGCCAGCACCAGGGACAATTGAAAAAATATTCTTCTTCCATAAATTATGGCAACTTACGATGATTTGAGCTTTACCCATCGGCTTTTTATGAAAGCGTATCCGTCCTCGCGTTACGCTATCAACCCGGTTCCCTGCACTCCGTTACGCCAGCCGTTGCACGAAGCTCGCATCGCGCTTGTGACTACTGCCGGATTGCATACGCCGGAACAAAGCGGCTTCGACCAGGATTTTAAAGGCGGCGATTTTTCTTTTCGCGTCATCCCGAACGCGGTTGAGACTAACACTTTAATCGAAAGCCACAAAAGCTCTGCCTTCGATCACGCGGGAATTGAGGCGGATCGCAATCTGGCTTTCCCGCTGGATCGTTTTCGTGAACTCGCGGCGCAAGGCGTGATTGGCGCATTGAATCATCGTCATTTCAGCTTTATGGGTTCAATTACGAAACCGGAAAAATTGCTTAATGAGACTGCCATTCAGGTCGCAACAATGTTACGCGCAGATGATGTTGACGCCGTATTTTTGACGCCTGTCTGACCGATGTGTGTGCAGACAGTTGGTCTGCTCGCCGCCGCAATCGAACGGGAAAATATTACGACCGTCTCATTATCGCTACTCCGCGAAGTGACTTCCGTGATTCGTCCGCCCCGCGCTTTATTTGTCCCGTACAAAATGGGCTATCCGTTGGGTGAAGCCAATAATCCTGCACTGCAAGCCCGCATTATTGTCGCTGGTCTGAAGTTGCTGGCGCGAAATGATGTGCCGGTCATTGAGGAATTTACATCCTGAATAAGGGCGCGGCGGAATATTTCGCAGACTTTTTGAGTTATACTGACTTCTCTGATAAAAAAATTACTGAGGAACAAAGCGATGAAAAAAATTATTACTTTAGTTGCGTTGTTAGTGCTGGCAAATATTCTGACGATTGGCAGCGTTACGGCACAGGGAACAAATCAAAAATCTGCAAAAAAAGAGAAAGGCAAAAAGATGGACAAAGAAATTGCTACGGTAGCGGGCGGATGCTTCTGGTGCATCGAAGCGCCGTTTGATGAATTGCGGGGCGTCGAAAAAGCCGTCTCCGGTTATTCCGGCGGTCACGTCAAAAACCCAACTTATGAACAGGTTTCAAGCGGGGACACCGGACACGCCGAAGTCGTGCAAATTACTTTTGATCCGAAAGTGATTTCGTACCGGGAATTGCTGGAAGCGCTCTTCACGCTGCATGACCCGACAACGTTGAATCGTCAGGGGAATGATGCGGGAACGCAATATCGCTCGGCGATTTACTATCACTCGCCGGAACAGAAAGCGACGGCTGAAAAATTCATCGCGGAACTGACGGCGGCAAACGTCTATAAAACCCCCATCGTGACAGAGGTGACAAAGTTTTCAGAATTCTATTCCGCCGAAGCCTATCACCAGGAGTATTACGTCAATAACCCGAACAAAGGCTATTGCAGTATCGTGATTGCGCCGAAAATCAAAAAGTTCCGCAAGCAATTTGCTGACAAATTGAAGGTCAATCAGCAGGCGCAAAGTCATTAACACAGAGAGAACGATGATTACCAAAATCGAACTCACGAATTTCAAAAGTCACGCGCACACGGTCATCGAACCGGGGCGCGTGACGGCGCTTGTTGGGCCGAATGGCGCAGGAAAAAGCTCTGTCCTTCAAGCTGTTGCATCATTTCTTGAGCTATTGACTCAAAATGTCGAAAATACTTTTGGCTTAGATAATAATATTTATGAATACTCACGAAGAGGCAGCGGGGGATTCGAAATATTACTTAATGGAGTAAGCACAGCTTCTAGCTGGCATCTTTCATTCTTTCATAATTGGGATATAGCGAATCACTTTGCATCTGCAATGCTCATAGATGCCGATTATCCTGAAAGAGGACTTGCGTGGAGTATCAACTCTCAAACCGAGGAGGTTGTAGATTTTTTAATCACAGATAGAATAACGGACAAAATAGATAGCGAATATTCATCTTTGAGTTACTCAAAACTTGTCAATGAGATAGGTGAACCCTTTTATCTCAAAGCCAATTATGCGGATTTAGCATCACCTACAGATGAATCAAAAATATCCTCTACAGGAAAAGGATTAGCTTCCGTAATTGCCAATCAGAAAACAGAGTTTGATGAGCGACATAAAACCTTGGAAGAACTTCTATGCTCAGTCATTCCTCAAGTAAAAAATATCAAGGCACGTCGAGCTGAAATCGTCCGCGAAGAAACTGAGACTATTAGGTATGAAGAAGCCGTTATTCCTGTGCGTAGAAAAAGGACAGTCAGTGGACACGAATTAGTTTTTGACACAATAGGTGGAGAAAAAATTCCTGCCAGATTCATGAGCGAAGGTACGATTTTAACTTTAGGGATACTAACTGCTTTAACTCTAAATCCTCGTTGTAAAGTTTTTCTTATAGATGATATTGAAGCAGGTCTTCATCCACTTGCACAACGACAACTCATGCAAGTTCTCAAAGATTTTGCTGAAAAACATGATCGTCAAATTATTCTAACTTCTCACTCTCCTTATATTGTTGATGCACTTGATGCAAAAGACGTTTGGGTGATGGCAACTGACAAAGAAGGCATCAGTCACAGTAAACGATTGAGCGACCATCCCGACGCCAAACGTGCAATAGATATTTTGACTACGGGTGAATTGTGGGATGCTGAAGGTGAATCCTGGGTTCTGGAAGATACGCCAGCGGAGACCGTGAATGCCTGAATTCATCGTGGTGGCAGAGAATGAAGCGGATGCGCGAATGGTTTGCGCGCTGGCAGATCGGGTCTTGATTGAAGATGACAATAGTCCTGATTGGCTGGACGAAACGCTTCTGCCACATAGTCGTTCGTGGACTTCCATCGAAGGTACTAATCTCTGTACACGCTGGACTAACATTTCTGATTTATATCAAAAGTACAGACTACCACGCTACCGTGGTCACATAAATAATTCGCCGCAAGGTGTGGACACGGCAGTTACTCGAAAGGCAATTCGCCTTGTCTTGAAAATAAAAGAAAAGCAGCCAGAACGAGACATTATCGCGCTTGTTTTATCGCGTGATTTGGACAGTCAAAAGGAAAGAAGACAGGGAATCCAACAAGCTATCGCTGAGGTCGGAGATCGCCTTCCTGTTGCGCTCGCGGCTCAATACCCCAAACGTGAGAACTGGATTTTGAATGGATTTCGTGACAGCAACGAACAAGAGAAACAACGCCTTGCAACAATTGGCCAGCGCCTAAACTTTGATCCCTGCGAAGAAGCTCATCGCCTTCGCTATGCTTCAACCACTTCTGATCCAGCACGTAATCCAAAGAAAATTATTGAAGAACTGGAAATAGGTTTTGAGCGGGAACAGAAGTGCTGGAACGAAGTTTCATTAGACATTCTCCGAACACGCGGCGAAAATACTTACCTTCGGCATTACCTTGATGATGTAAAAGAAAAATTACTGCCGTTATTCCTAAAGTGAAATCGGCTCTTGAAGGATTGCTATGTACTATCAACCCAGCGAAGGTTACGCGATCACCCTGCGTCTAAAACTCGCCAATAAACCCGGTGTCCTCGGACAGGTTACTTCGGCGATTGGCAAAGCGGGTGGGAACATTGGCGCGATAGATATTGTCGAAGTTGGTAACAATCAACTCGTGCGCGACATCACGGTCGCGGCGGGCAATGATACGACTGCGAAGACGATTGTCGAAGCCGTCAAAGCGTTGCCCGATGTCACGTTCATCCATATTTCTGACCGCACTTTTTTGTTGCACCTCGGCGGCAAAATCGAAATTAAAAGTAAGATTCCGATTCAGACTCGCGCTGATCTTTCACGTGCCTACACGCCTGGCGTAGCGCGTATTTGCATGGCGATTGCCGAAGACCCCGGCAAGGCTTACAACCTCACAATCAAGCGCAATACTGTGGCCGTAGTGACTGATGGCAGCGCTGTTCTGGGACTCGGCAACATCGGCCCCGCAGCCGCAATGCCGGTGATGGAAGGCAAGGCGATGCTCTTTAAAGAGTTCGCCGGAATTGATGCTTTTCCGATTTGCCTCAACACGCAAAACACTGAAGAAATTATTCAGGCCGTCAAGGCGATTGCGCCTGGCTTCGGGGGCATTAATTTAGAAGATATTTCCGCGCCACATTGTTTTGAAGTCGAGGCGCGGCTCAAAAAAGAATTGGATATTCCCGTCTTTCACGACGATCAGCATGGCACTGCGGTCGTAGTGTTGGCGGCGCTCATCAATGCACTCAAGATCGTCGGCAAGCAAATGTCTGCGATCAAAGTCGTGGTTTCCGGCACGGGCGCAGCGGGCACGGCAGTCACCAAAATGTTGCTGAATGCCGGCGTCAAAAATATTATCGGCTGTGACATTCAGGGCGCAGTTTTTCGTGGTCGCGTTGAAGCAATGAATGAGGCTTTGCAATGGTACGCTGAGCATACGAATCCCGAAAATTTGCGCGGCAGGCTGGTTGATGTGATTGCGGGTGCGGATGTGTTCGTAGGCGTTTCCGCGCCAAATGTTTTGCTTCCCGAAGCCATCCAAAAAATGGCGGCTGATGCGATTGTTTTTGCCTTAGCCAACCCGAATCCCGAAATTATGCCCGAAGACGCCGCGCCTTACGCCAAAGTCATCGCTACCGGACGGTCTGATTATCCCAACCAAATCAATAATGTGCTGTGCTTCCCCGGCATTTTCAGAGGCGCACTGGATTGTCGCGCAACGGATATTAACGAAGAGATGAAGCTCGCCGCAGCGTATGCCATCGCTTCAGTGATCAGTGACACCGAGTTGCAGCCCGATTACATCATTCCGTCCGTTTTCAATCGCCGCGTTTCGCCTTTAGTTGCGGCAGCAGTTGAAGAAGCGGCTCGCAAAACCGGCGTGGCGAGAAAAGAAAAGGTATTTGTGGAAGGCTAAGAGGAAAATCAGACAAATGGAAATAAGCAGGTCATAGTTATGAGTTTCGGATTACTGACCAAAGAGGATATTGAGCAATATCTGACGGAGCTTGATCTTGCGTTGCAGCAAATAGACGCTAAAGGGGAAATTTGTTTATACGGCGGAGCTGTCATGTGTGTGGTTTATGAAGCGCGGCCAGCAACCAAAGATATTGACGCAGTATTTCGACCAACCCGGGAGATCAGAAACGCTGTTGCCCAAATCGCTCAGGCGCATGACCTGCCGGATGAGGTTTTTAAGATTTTGGAGAGTTATTATCCCTGCCAAATTATCAAGCCTGCCACACAATATTTCGTTGAGGAGTTGTTTGAAGCAAATGACGCTGCGTGAATGTAAAGAACAAATTGATCAAGACCCCATCAACTGGTCGCGCTATCTGATGAGTTTCGTTGATGAATTCAGGAGAACGAGAGAATTGCGCCTGCTAGCTGTGCCATTTGCCAATGATGGTTCTCGGATGAGTGCAATTTTGGCGGCTACGGCTGAGCAGGTGTGCTTTGAAACGAAGTTGGTCACACCACTTTGGATTCAGCAAATCAAAGCCTGTGATAAGCCGTGGTTTGTCTCAGGGATGGAAAGCTTGAAAGCAATTGCCTTAGTTGAAAGTCCGCTCCCGTTTCGACTGCGAAAGATTTTCGTGCTGGAAAATTTTCTAACTCGCGTTTAAAGATTGAAAAGTTCAGCTTTTTGATTCAGCTTTTTTTCATTCTGAATTCGATTCTTTGTCTCAATAAGTTTAAATATCTTCCTGAAAATTGAAAAAAATAGGCCAAACATTAATTTTTTAGCAAAAAACTCACATTTTCGCTTGGCTACTTAACCTAAGATTAGTACTATGATTTTGGGGAGAGGGAGCAAAACGGATAACGGGCAATAGGTTATTTATTTATTTAACTTCTCTATTGTTGCGTTCCCGTAACTCTGCCTTGCTTCTCTCCTCATAAAACTCTACCGTTGCGAATAGACGGTCACGAAAAGCCCGACTCTCCTGAATGATGAGTCGGGCTTTTCGTTTTGAGCGGCAGAGGGAAAATCTGCCTTCGTTTCCCCGTCCCTGAGGTTGATAATGTCAGTCATTATTTCTGCCAGTAATTTATTAACCAGCTTTCCCAAAGATGTCGTGTTTCGTGATGGTGAGACCCGTCAAATCAGAGCGTTGCAGCCCAACGATCAGGAAAAGCTCAAAGCTTTATTGAGTCGCTGCTCAGCCGAATCTTTACGGTTTCGTTTTTTACATGCGATCAAAGCTTTATCAGAAGAGGAATTTCAATATCTTATGTCGGTTGATGGTTCACGGCACGTGGCGCTTCTGGTCGTCGAAGCTGCCATCCCCAATGAAAAGTTGGATGAACGCGTTATTGCGGTCGGAAGATATAAAGCCACTGAAGACAGACCTGAGATGGCGGAAGTTTCGTTTCTGGTCGAAGATGCGCGTCAGCGGCGCGGCATTGGCACAGTTCTGTTGGAAGAATTAGCCGAAATCGCCCGCCAGCACAGCATCACGCGCTTCAGCGCGGATGTTTTAAGTGATAATCAATTGATGCTGCAAGTTTTTCGACACGCCGGATATGCGCTTTCCGGCTCCACCAGCTACGGCGTGACACACCTTGAATTTCCGCTGCTAAAATCATCCTGAAAATGGTTTGTTGCGACTCGGCTCTGGAAATTTACCCTTTGCCTGCCCGTTGCTAGTTTTGCTCTTTCCTTGTAACCTGCGTGCTTAAATAAAGCGGCAAACTCCCATTATTCAGGTCATGCAAAAAATAACGAACAACGGATTACCAACCCTGCTGAAAGGGCTTTCAGGCGCACGCTGGCAACTGTCTGAAGGCGATGAAATTTTGCTGCGGCAATTGCAGGAGGAAACCGGCGAATCCCTTTTGCTGCTGCGCTGTTTGCTCAACCGTGGCCTCACAAATAATCATCAGATTGAAGATTTCCTCGCCCCTGATTTCGCTCATCATCGTTATTCTCCCGCCTTGCTCCGGGATATGCCTTTTGCCGTCGAACGCTTACGCCACGCGGTCGTCAGTCAGGAAAAAATTCTGATCGTCACAGATTTTGATGTGGACGGGACAACCTCCAGCGTCATTCTTTCCAACACGCTCCGGCTGATCGGCGCAACGCCGGAGCAAATTTCGTGTTATGTGCCTGATCGTTTTACCGAAGGCTATGGCTTGTCGCCGCACATCGTCGAGAAAGCGGCGACTGAAGGCTACCAGATAATTCTCACCGCCGACATCGGCATTAAATCGCATGCGGAAGCCAGGCTGGCGCGGGAACGCGGCATTGATTTGATTATCTGCGATCACCATTTGCCCGATGGCGAAGACGTTCCCGCCGATGCGTTTGCAGTGCTCTGCCCCAAAGGTTCTTCCGGCACGGATTACCCCAATAAAGATTTAGCTGCCTGCGGCGTCGCCTTGAAACTGGCGGACGCTTTGCTGGAAGGAAATCCTCGCCGTGAAGCCTTCATCACTTCGTTAGCAAAACTCACAGCTATCGGCTCCATCGCGGATATGGTGGATGTTTCCAATGCTGAAAATCGTGCGATTATTAAACACGGTTTGCAAACACTCGGACAGCCCAGCAGCAATCCCGGCTTACGCGCTTTGCTGAATATCGCCCAGGTCACTGCTCCCGTCACCGCTTATGACATCGGATTCAAAATAGGCCCGCGCATCAATGCCGCCGGACGCATCGCGCACGCCAACACCGTGCTTGCGCTCTTTGCCGCACGCACTGATGCTGAAGCCGAAGCCATCGCCGGCGATTTGGATAAGCTCAATCAGGAGCGGCAACAAATCCAGCAAACCCTGGTCACAAAAATACTGACTGAAGTTGATGGGAAAAATAATCTACCCCGCGTCCTGCTTTTTTCCGGTCACGAATCAGACGGTTATCATCGCGGCGTAGTTGGCATCGTTTGCTCGAAATTAGTCGAGCGAACCGGGCGTCCAACATTGACCTGCGCAATCAATGAAGCAGGCATCGCGCACGGTTCGGCGCGTTCGATCAAAGGCTTTCACATCGTCGAGGCAATGCAAGCGGCGTCCGACATTTTAATCAAATTTGGCGGCCATCCGATGGCTGCCGGTTTCACGATTAAGGCGGAACATCTGGAAGAATTTCGAGCGCGGCTGCTGCGTTATGCCGAAGAGTTTTTGCGGGAGGAAGATTTAGGACGGACGCTGATCGCCGATGCCGAAATAAGACCGGAAGACATTACCATTCCGCTGCTTCAATCATTAGTGCGGATGGAACCACACGGCATTGGCAATCCGGCGCCGCTGTTTTTGCTGCGTAATCTGCCGGTGCGAGCGCTCAACGTGATGAAGGAAAAGCATCTGAAAATTTATGTTGGTTCAACCCGCAATGCTCTGGAAGCCGTCTGGTGGAATGCCGCGCAATATCAGGAGCAGTTGTCGCAAGCCGATAAAATCAGTTTGCTCTGTCGCCCTGAAATTAACGAATGGAAAGGCCGTGTCAGTATTCAGTTGAAAGTTATGGATGCGGCAATTGGCTAATAATCAAAAATAAGAAGGAGACTCATCTTGATTCGACACATAGTTTTTTTCAAATTCAAAGCTGACACCCCCGCCACCGAACGCGAAGATTTGTTATCTATGCTCCGCGCTTTGCCTGGCAAGATTGCCGAAATCCAAAGTTTTGAAGCTGGCGCGGACGTTGTCCATTCGCCACGTTCATTTGATTTGGCATTAGTCTCAATTTTTGCGGATTTGGCAGCGCTTGGTGTGTACGCTAAACATCCTGATCATTTGCCTGTCGTTGAAAAGGTCAAAGCGATTTGTGAACAGGTTGCCGCCGTTGATTACGAGGTTTAGCAAAAAAATTAGCCACAGATTTCCTCGTCTTAACACAGCTTTCGGTCTTTCGTCTGTGTCCGCCAGGGAAAATCTGTGGCTGTATTTTAGCTCTGGATTTTCGGTGCGATTGTCTGTCTTAACTCACTTCGCAACCGTTCAATTTCATCCATTTTGTTGTGGATTTTTCCAAATAATTCCGCCTGTGCTTTAATTCCTTCGGCAATGAGAAAATTCGCAGCTTCGGAGCGCGATTTAAAAATTCCGGCAGAAACCAGCGTATCCAGTGCATCGGATTCCTTTTCGCCTAAACGCAAAATCACGGTCGTGTCTTTGACGTTCATGGCGCTTTCGACCGCTTTGTTGATAGTCTCCGGCGCTTTGGAAACAAAATCACGAATCGCATTGACGACCTCATCAATTGGCGAGACTGGATTGTTCGGTTGATTTGGCGGTGTCGTGCTGGGGACTAATTGTTCACCTGATTGATTATTCATAGATTCTCCTTAAAAGTTATTGCCACTGGATCAACGTTAACTGTCTGAGAAAAGTTGCAGGATAGATTTATCGTCAGTCCCTGATCAGGTTTTATTGCTGCTCAACTTCAATCTGCGGCTCAAGCTTTGTGAAGCCAAAACCAAACGCGACCAGCGTAAACGGCAGACGTTGAATTTTGTCGTTGAAAACATTTACTCCGGTCAAATATTCATTCCGCGCCGCAACCAGGTTTTTCTTTGCCGTTTCAAATGCTTCATTCAACCGCAAATAGGCATCGTTGGCTTTCAGGTCTGGATTGTCATCAATCAGTTTTGCAATTGGCTCGACCGCCTGATTGAGTTCTTTGTAAGCAGCTTTGATCGTCTCGGCATCGTTGCTTTCAAGTGCTTTTTTGCTTGCTGCCCGTGCGGTATTGACGGCGGCTAATGGCTCCGGGTCTTTTTTGATGACAACTTTGGCGGTATCCAGCAACTTGAAAGCTGCTTCGCCTTCCGCCGTCATCGCACCGAGGAATTTTTTCCAGGCTGTGTCCGCTGCCTCGCGCCGTCGTTTCAATTCATCTTTGGAATAGGGATATAATTTTTCGACCGGATAAAATTTCGCGTCATTTTTGAACTGCTCCCACTTCCAACTGCCGTCCGGTTGTGGCGCAAAAATCAACGGAATCGCTTTGTTGACAGACATGCTATTGGTTTCGGCTTTTTCTTTGATCGTCACTGTCGCTTTACCATCTTTGGGCGAAATGGCAATTTCTCCGATTTCGATCACTTCATCCAACGCTCCCTTAATATTGGTCAGCGGCGAATCTGATTGCGTGATAACCTGTGAGGCCAGCGCATGATAAATTTCATCTTTTGTAATCTTTTTGGCGGGCGCTTGCGCCGACAGTGCGAAAGAGGCTAAAACTACGATGAACAATGTGTAAGTTAATTTGGCAAACGGTTTGAGCATATCCCCTCCGAAACAATCTGTCCGGTAGGCTGAGCGCCTGCGGACTCATAAAATCACCGTAGCTGAAAATTGCTACGACTCAGGTAACAAAAGGAGTTTAGTTATTCCCAACATCGAAGGCAACACAAAAGGATTGAAGGCCAATCAATTGAAGCAACTTGAGAAACTCGCCACCCGTCGCGTTCCTCCCAAAGAAATCATCACGCCGGAATTAGCTCGTCAGATGTCCGAGGTCTCACACGAGATCAAACGGCAGGTTGGTGTGCTGATTGATCGTAAAGGCCATATCGAACATGTCATCGTCGGCGATGCCACGCGCATCGTGCTGCCAGCGCAATCACGCTCGCGCCTGGGCGAATCACGTTTCAACGGCTTGCGCTGTTTGCACACACATTTGCGCGGCGAACCTTTGACCCAGGACGATTTGACGGACTTAGCTTTACTGCGTCTGGATTTGATGGGAGTGATTGACGTGGATAAGCAATCCGGCCTGCCCGGACTCGTCAAAACCGCGCACATTTTGCCGACCACAGAAATTCATGACGGCGATGGTGCCGCGCTCAAGCCGCAATATCAATTTCTTACGCCAAAAATTCCGAGCCAGCTTGATACTGATTTTATTGAGTTAATTGAATCGCTCGAAGCCGAGATGTCGCGCAATCGTGTTGCGCGTAAAGCCTCCGACAAACGTGACCGCGCTATTCTGGTGAGCATTACGACCCAGAACCTGACTGAAGCCCGCGAATCCCTGGCTGAATTGCGCGAGCTTGCGACCTCGGGCGGACTCGTAGTCCTTGACGAAATTATTCAGCGGCGTCACAAACTTGATCCGGCAACGCTCGTCGGCAAAGGCAAGCTCGAAGAAATTATTATTAATTGTTTGCAGCTTGGCGCAGACATGATCGTCATTGATCGTGAGTTGCAGCCGGGACAGGTACGCGCCATCAATGCCGCAACTGACCTGAAAGTGTTGGATCGCTCGCAATTAATTCTGGACATCTTCGCGCAGCGCGCTCAAACCAGCGATGGTCGCATTCAGGTCGAACTGGCGCAGTTGAAATATCTGTTGCCACGCTTGTCAGGATCGGGAACTGAGATGTCGCGGTTGATGGGCGGCATCGGCGGACGCGGCCCCGGCGAAACAAAATTAGAGGTTGATCGCCGTCGTGTGCGGGATCGCATCACGCATCTGGAAGCACAGGTTGACAAAGTCCGTGAAGCCCGCAGCCAGCGCCGCGCCCAACGCGCACGCCGCGAAATGCCAGTCGTCTCCATCGTCGGTTACACCAATGCAGGCAAAAGCACTTTGCTGAATGCACTGACGCACAGCCACGTCACTGCCGAACAAAAAATGTTTGCCACGCTTGATCCAACTTCACGGCGTTTTCGCTTGTCGGCGGAGCAGGAAATTATCGTTAATGACACCGTAGGTTTTATCCGCGATTTGCCAAAAGATTTGCTGGCAGCCTTCAAAGCTACGCTGGAAGAAATTGAGCAATCAGATTTGCTGATCCATTTGGTAGATGCTGCGTCGCCGCTGATGGAAAATCAATTAGCCTCGGTCAATCGCATCCTTGAAGAGTTGGAGCTAAACGAAATTCCGCAACTATTAGTTTTCAATAAAGCTGATCTGGTCGCAGACAAAGAGCAATTAGCCAATATGTGCAACACGTATCACGCGCTGGCGGTGTCGGCGGTTGACCGCAAATCGTTAGTCGCTTTAGTAGATGAAATTAGTAATTCATTAGCCAAAACATCGAACGCCCAATAATTATTCAAACCATTCTCAAACACATAAACTAAGCAGCTTAGTAAACTCACTCGCATTAAACCGCCACCAAAAAGAAAAGCCGAGGCTCTGTAGCCTCGGCGCAAATCAATTCAAAGGAGGAGGATGAAGAACAGAGCGGATAGAACGCCAGCAACGCTTGTCACGGGCGTTCTATCGCGGCGCCAGTAGCCGGCAGCACCCGGCGCAGTTTCTGTAAAGCTGCAATGCGGCGCTGCTTCCAAAAATCCTTGAAATAATTTATTGAAAAATATTGCTAAGCTAAAAAAGTAAACGGCAGTAAACCCGGAACCCCCTCACAGGTTCCAAATTTACTGCCGTTGGCGAATAGCCACTCGTTTAAATGTAATTTCAAGACCCG
>JANMKB010000742.1:0-3369 GCA_031371805.1 Blastocatellia bacterium
ATTCCATCGGCAACAATCCGCCCAGCGCTGTGTTGGAGCGTTCCAGCCAGCGACTGGTCACCTGGGGGTCTTCAAACACAGCATCGCCCAGCGCTACGACGCGAGCGAACCGCGCGATTTTTTGGGACTCATCAGTAGAAAGTTTCTTCTGTTTTTTGCGCCGCTCCATTGTCCGCGCCGATAAATTGACCGCCGCAAAAATACGGAGTGCAGAGAAGCCTGTATGCTTCACTAATTGCGTAATGGTGGCATAGCTCAACCCGGAACGTAGTGCCAGCGCCAGCTCTAAATTGTTTGCGGGCGGGCGGCTCCCTTTTTTGCCAACGTTACCTAAGACTGCAATGATTTGATATGTTTCGAGCATTTTACAACCTTCCTCATTTGCGTAGATTATCACCGCCATCTGGCAAACTTGTCAACTTTAATTCGCGTTTCTGGCTTGCCAGCAGGGTTCGACCGGATTTGCTAAGGATGATCGAAATTCCAGGATTATTTTGTTGCCGCCGGAATATTAGCGGAGTACTATCGCGCCTGTTGCAGAACTGTTCAGAACAATAAATGTTTCCAATCGTGGGAATATTAAGTCTGTAAAACTCATGTTAGGTGGACACAAGTTCACTTGCCCCGATTATATAGACTACAAAAGCATCAGCATCAAATGGGATATATCGTCATGCGTCACATCCTTATTACGCCCTTCCTGTTCTCTGCCTTATTCGTAGGCCTCTCACCTTCTATCCTTGCTCAGACCACGGCAGTCCGCTTCGGTAGACTTGTTGATGGTCAGGGTAAGGTGATCCAGGATGCCGTCATCGTCGTAGATGGCGACCGTATCTCAAAAGTCGCATCGGGCGATGCCGCAATTCCCCCGAATGCAACTGTCATTGATCTTCGGCGCTACACTGCCATCCCCGGACTCATAGATGCGCACACGCACATGACATATTACTGGGACAAGTCGCTCGGTACACAACCTTGGGTACAATACAGTCTAGGAACGCTCGGTGCCGCAGTGACTGTCTTTCTCGCGCAGGAGAATGCCAGAAAGACTCTCGAAACCGGTGTGACGACGGTGCGTGACCTCGGTTCCTGGGAGTACACCGACATTGCCATGCGCGATCTGATCAACCGCGGGGCAATGGTCGGGCCGCGCATGTTCGTGGCTGGTCACGGGCTGCACATCAGCAATTCTCTGAGTAGGCCCGGTGTGATTGAAGCTGATCCGGGCCGGGCTGATGGGGTGGCTGAGGTGCAGCGTGCCGCGCGCCAGCAACTCGCCGCTGGAGCAGACTGGATTAAAGTGTTTGGCTCAAACGGGAGCGCTCAGGACGTGACTGGCTTTCAAACCTTTACCTATGACGAGATGAAAGCAGCGGTTGATGTTGCGCACCAGGCAGGGAAACGGATTGCGATTCACTCTTACGGCCCAGATGGCGCGCGTGGCGCAGTGCGCGCAGGCGTGGACTCTGTCGAGCACGCGACCGATATGGATGAGGCCACGATCAAAGAGATGGCGCGACGCGGCACCTTCTATGTCCCGACCGTAGATCATAATCGTTACTACATTGCTCACAAGGATGAGTACGGGTATGACCAGGCAGTAGTTGACCGACTCAACAACTACATCGGGCGCAATTTCGAGACACTGCGCCTTGCCTTCCGTGCGGGTGTGAAAATCGCAATGGGATCAGATGCAGTGTTCACTGGCTTTGGCGAGAATACGCGCGAACTCGAATGGTTTGTTAAGGCCGGGATGACTCCTGCTCAGGCACTCTCCACCGCAACGACCAATGGAGCCGCCCTGCTGGGGATGGGAAAGAGCTTGGGCGCAATCGCACCCGGGTACTACGCCGACATTGTTGCCGTAGAAGGCGATCCGCTCACTGACATCGGGGCGACAGTACATGGTGTCCGGTGGGTAATGAAGGGCGGGCGTGTCGTCGTTGATAAATTGGTGAGTACGACCTCTACAACACGATAGCAAAAGGCACATGGAGCATGCACACTACGGTCGTTAGAGTGACTATCTCAATAGCCACCTAACATCTATTCAACCGTAGCCGCGCCAACGAGGGTTGTGCTTGATGCAAATGTTACAGGCGCGGCACGGTTAACATGGCGTTCGACATCGCACATAAATTCATTGCCCCACAAACTCAAACCAGCAGGGATTTTCTATGACAGCTATCGTACAAAGGCTTTTGATCTTAATGTTCGTTTCTCTTTTCTGCCTCACTGTGATGGCACAAAATAAACGAGGACCTTCTACACCCGAAGAACGAGCAACTGCCGTCAAGGTTGCACGCTTACTTGAATCAGACCCTTTTCATAAAGACGCAAAAAAGGCACGGGAATGGTTCCTGCTATGGCTGATTGAAGTGCCTGACATTTCTGTTGAAATCTGCACTGACTATTTATCGGGGCTGTATGGTTCAAAGAATAAAAATAACGAATCTGAACTGGTTACCCAAATGACGTATTCGGAGGCGGCCTTCATGATTGAGCATCCTGACCAGGCAAAGGACAAAGTAGCAGTCAGTCTGGCAGGGTTGGAAGGGACGCTGAAAATGTATGAAGCTATTCTTAAAAGTAAACCAAAAGCCAAACTTGACTTCCTTGAGCAACTGATCACCAAACGGGACAAGGGCGAACTCAAAGCTTACGTTGAAGACATTGCCGCTAATAAATGTAAAGGTGGTAAAAAATAAACCGCTGGCGAGCCTCCATTACACGGGAGCGGCGTGTCTTGTCAGTTTGGTTTCTGCCAGGATTACAACGTGGTTTATTGCGCCGCTCGAATCTCTGGTCTGGAATAAATAAGTATGCTCATCCACAATCGCAAAGACTCCAAAATTCTCCACACGCCGCACGGCTCCGAAATTCGACCATTAATGGATCGGACGATTGCTCCGATCCATCAATGCAGTTTAGCCGAAGAAATTCTGCCGCCGGGGAAAACTGTGACTCCGCATCAGCACGAAGTCCTCGAAGAAATTTACTATCTTGTCAGCGGTTCAGGTGTGATGACGGTGGGCGAAGAAGTGCGTGAAGTCAGTGCTGGCGATGCGATTTACATTCCGAAAAATAATGTTCACAAGCTGACCAATACAGGCGATGAAGACATGCGGATTTTATTAGTTTGCGGGCCAGCTTTTTATTTTGAAGATCACATTTTTACGAACAAGTAACGACCGCAATTATTTTTCGCGGTATGCGCCACATTCGTTCTCGTCAATCGTGACCAGCATCGCCAATGCCAGCCTGTAACCAAGATAGACGCTGGTAATATTAATTTTTTTTACCTGATCACTTTTGCTGTGAAAGATTTCCATCCAGTCGTCGGGAATCCCCGAAACTGTCGCTGCCGGA
>JANMKB010000007.1:0-7745 GCA_031371805.1 Blastocatellia bacterium
TGAGGCTACGTTGATGATGAGGCCGTCGCGCTGTTCACGAAAATGCGGCAAAATCTCGCGGCACACATTCATCAATCCAAAAACATTCGTGTCGAATTGCCGTCTGATTTGCTCGTCCGTCGAAGCCTCAAACGCTCCGACCAAACCATAGCCTGCGTTATTTACGACCGCATCAATCTTACCGAATTTATTGATCGTTTCGTTGATGGCTTCTTTGATCGAAGCGAAGTCAAGCACATCCAAACGCGTCAAAGTGATGTTGCGATGTTGCGCCCAATCGCCAGCTTTTTCAGGCGTGCGCATCGTAGTGATGACGTTCCAGCCTTGTTCGGCAAAATAAATGGCAGTTGCTTTGCCAATGCCGGATGATGAGCCTGTGATGAGAATTGTTTTCGGCATAATTTTCCTTCAGATTTTTCATCCACGAAGGCACACAAAGAAACACGAAGAAATCTGACAAAATTTATAGGATTCAGAACAAACCTTCTTGTCAAACTTGTAAATCAGGTCTGGCTCCCTCTTCGTGTTCCTTCGTGTGACTTCGTGGATGGGTCAATCAAGTTTCGGGTGCATCGTATGCCACTTCGTAGCTTTTTCAAATGCCAGCGCAACACGCAGCGGCGTTACTTCGTCGTACAATTTGCCCGTAAACATTAGCGCTTGCGGCAAATTGTTGAGGAAGCCGCACGGCACGACAGCTTGCGGATGCCCGGTTAAATTTGTAATCAGCAAACTTGCGCTGCCCGGCGCAGGTGAGACAAACGCATTCCAGTTTTGCATTAAAGAATCCATCTCGCGCATTAGCAAAGTGCGGGCGCGTTGCGCACGTAAATATTCCACCGCCGGAATAAATCGCGCCGCGCGAAACGAATTCGGCCAATCATTCGGGCTTTGTCCCGAAAGCTGATTGATACCACCGTCGCGCGTCAAATCGTCAAATGCCGTAGCCGCTTCGGCGGTCAAAATTATCCGCAAACTGTCCGTAGAAAATTTCGGCAATTCCAACGGCTCTAATTTTGCGCCCGCACTGCGCAAGGCGTCCAACGCTTCGGCATACATTTTTTTGCGTTGCTCGTCAGTGCCGCTTTCAAATTCGGTTTTGAGATAGCCAATTTTCAGCTTGGAAATATTGGTGTCCGGCGTCCAATTGAACGGCACGTCCAGCGAAGTTTCATCGCGTCCGTCAGCGCCATAAATCGCGTCCAGCACAAGTGCGCAATCTTCGATGCTGCGACAAATTGGGCCAACTTTATCCATCGTCCAACTCAACGCCATCGCGCCGTAACGACTCACGCGACCATACGTTGGACGCAAACCCGCGACACCACATTTTGACGAAGGCGAGACGATAGAGCCGAGCGTTTCAGTGCCGATGGCAAAGCCGACTAAGCCCGCTGATGTTGCCGATGCTGAGCCTGCGGATGAGCCGCTGGAACCCTGCTGAATTTCTTCCGGCTGCCACGGGTTGCGCGTCATTCCGCCGAACCATCTACCGCCTTGTGCGAGTGCTCCCATCGAAAGTTTTGCCAATAAAATTGCGCCAGCCTCGCGCAACCGCTCAACGACAGTCGAATCATAATCAATCATCTGATTGCGGTACGGCTCCGCGCCCCAGGTCGTCGGAATGCCTTTCGTCGCGAACAAATCTTTCACGCCGCACGGGATGCCGTGCAACGCGCCGCGATATTTGCCGTGTTTGATTTCGGCTTCGGCGTTTGCGGCTTGTTGCAGCGCAAGCTCTTCGGTCAGCGTAACGACGTTGAGTAATTTCGGTGAATATTTTTTCAGCCGCGCCAAATACATTTTCGTCAACTCAACCGGAGAAACTTTTTTGGTGCGGACGAGTTCGGACAATTGCGCGACGGAACAAAATGCGAGGTCTTCAAGCGAAGTGTATTTTGGGATTTCGATTTTGCCAGCCTTAAGCTTGCCGCGTTGTGGTGTTTGCGTAGCTGATTTTTTCGCGGGCAAGGCCGGATGAAACGAAGTTGCCAGCGGCGTGTCAAGCGGCACCTTAATTTTGCGCAAAGCTTCATATCGTGCGAGATTTTGATTGACGTTATTCAAGGCCATCGCTTCGTGCACGTCGGTTAATTCAATGCCGATGATTTGCTCGGACGTGTGCAAAATTTCTTTCGTGATTTTTTGCGGGGACGATGCTTGCTGTGCAGGGCTGTTGAGGTTAGTAAGCGATAAGCTTGCCACGCCAGCAGCAGGAAACGTTTTGACGAATGAACGGCGGGTGATAGATCGAATCTTCTTTTTCATGTCACTATAAAACTAAGTAGAGGGTACGGGTTTAAATTAAATTTCTTAGATGATTAAGATTTATGACATCAATACCGCTATTTTGCAGGTCTCCAGTAAGGCGAGAATCATTGGTTAACACCAGATACTTTTTACCAATGCTGATGATCCCAGCGTCTGCCAAGCCGAATTGGAGAAACTCTGATTTTTTTGAGATGTCGGAGCTTGATTCGCAAATCTCACCAAATGCGCTGATTAATTGAGAAAATACCTCAAATAACGCTGAGTTGATTTTATTGGCTTTGTCGTTAGATTTGAATTGGGCTGCAAAGTCGCTAACTTCAGTCAAAATATGAGGCGTGGTGAAAACTTTAGGGAATAAGCCAATAAGTTTGTCTAATAATTGAAAATCATCCAAACTAAATTCACAGGTTTTTTTAAATGTAGAAATTTCATGAGGGGTAAATGTACCGATAATGTAGAGTAAGAGTAAATTGGTATCAATTAATACTCCTGTTTTATGATAACGCTGAATTAAGGTTAAAGCGTAATCATTCACGCTGTTTGTGCCTCTCTTATCTTCATTGAAACAAAATTACCAGAGGCTGAGTCAATCTTAAATACTTTATACACTCTGACAGGAGGTCTCAGCGCGAAGCTGATTTTCTGTAAATCGTTTTTAGGATTCATTGGCGGAGGAGCTGTAAAACCTAAAGTTATTAACCAGTACCTGGCATCTTCTGACTGTTCGATTTCCTCTAGTAAAAGATTCTCAGGTTCCTGACCGTATACTTCCTTAATTTTATCCACGGCAGTTGAGACAGCTTTTTTTACTTCAATCATATTTTTACCTTTGAAACTACTATTTATTGTGCTGGAAAAGGATAAATCAAATTAGGCCGACTAACAATAAAATTGAGTTAACTATGAGCGGCCTCAAAGAATGATTCTAGTTTGTTTGGTTGCCCGGCATCCAGCCCTGCTTTTTATGCTGCTTAATTATTATTCCAGGTTGGGACGCGGCCTGGTGTCCACGGAGCGCCAATCGCTTCCATTTGTTTTTCTAATTTCGCCCAGTCAACTTCAACCAGCGCCCGCAATTTTTTGAGTTCGCTCTCAAATTCCTGGGCGGCAATATTGTATTCGTTGAGATGCGTTTGCGTCGGACTGGAGGTAGATGCGCGTTGTTCGCTGACGATACCGTTGACCCGCTCGCTGATTGACGACGGCAAAAATTCCTGGCGTGCGCGCAAGGCATTATCGCCCCGCATGACCTTAAGAAAATCATTCACGCGCTGATCCAGGCTGACTACTTCATCAAGCAATTTGTCACTGATTGAAGGCGTTTCCATTAAGGCGCGTTTGGCGGTTGCGAGCTTTGCTTTCAGTTCATTTGCCGCCGCCAACGAACCGCTCACAGCGCGTTGTAGCTTAGCGACTTTTTGCTGGAACTCGAACAAAGCTCTGCGATCAGCCGCCGCCATTGTATTCAAACCTTCAGTGGCGATATTGAAAGATTGCGGCCCTCCAAGCTGTTTCCATGCGCCGTTGCTGCGTTGTGCAAGCGTGACCGTATATTTGCCCGGCATGACTAAATGACCTGACGGAGTGCCACCGAAAATTTCTTCTAAATCTACTGCCCCCGGCGGACGTGGCGGCGCAAGCTGGGTTGCCGGATAGCGCAAATCCCAGGTGACCCGCGCAATGCCGCCCAGCGGTGCACCATTCAAGCGCCGCACGACATTACCGTCGGCGTCAGTCACCGTTAGCACAACCATCGGCGCTTCCTCTTCATCTTCGGCAACCAATTGCTCTTTGCTCGGATAAGGTATCGCGCCTTTCTTTTCCGCTTCTTTGCGCAATTGCTTTTTTGTCTTCAACGCATCTTTCAGAAAGTAAGTGAACGTTGCGCCAAACGGATTTTCGACGGTGTAATAACTCTCGCCCTGAAACGCTTTGCCGCGTCCGCCAATCGGTGCTGACTGGATGTACATCAGCGCATCTTTGACGGGAAAAAGATGCGCCTCCTGCACCAGGATTTTTTCGCTTGCCAGACGTAGCGGAGTGTAATCATCAAGGATGTAAATTCCTCGTCCGAAGGTTCCGACTACCAAATCATTTTCGCGTTTTTGGATGGCCAGATCGCGCACCGCAATCGTGGGCAGACCGCCTTTTAGCTGCGTCCATTTTTGTCCGCCATCCAGCGTGGTGAATAATCCAAATTCTGTTCCGACAAACAGTAAATTTGGATTGATGTGGTCTTCGGCAATCGCCCACAACGGATGATTTTTTGGCAGGTTGTTGGCAATCAGCGTCCAGGTTTTGCCCGCATCCGTCGTCTTCACGATATACGGCGCGAAATCAGAGTTTTGATGATTGTTGTAAAGCGCATACGCCGTGTTCACATCGTGCTGTGAAGCAAAGACGCGGGCGACATAAGCGTTTTCCGGGACACCATTAATCTTGTCTGTTTTGCGCCAGTTCTGACCGCCGTCTTCAGTGACATTGACCAAACCGTCGTCCGTCCCGATGTAAATCAAGCCTTCTTTTTTCGGCGATTCGCTGATCGCGGAGATATTGCCATAAGCCGCTGTAGACTGATTTTTGGCGACGGCATCCGGCCCCCATATTTTCCCCATCACGGGCAATTTATTACGATCAAGCTGGCGCGTGAGGTCGGGGCTGATGGCTTTCCAGCTATTGCCGCGATCATCGCTGCGAAAAAGTTTATTGGCGGCAAAATAAATTCTGGTGTGTGAATGCGGGCTGATGTGTAACGGTGAATCCCAATTCCACCGCAAGGCAGCCTCGCCCCTGCCTTCTTTGGGCTGAATACCGACTCGTTCACCTGTGCGCTTGTCAAAGCGCACCACGACACCGTATTGCAACGTTGCATAAATTGTATTTGGGTCTTCGGGATCAATGCGCGTATGAAATCCGTCGCCGCCCTGAGTAACAAACCAATCGGAGTTGGCAAGGCCGGAGGCGCTGCGGCTGCGCGAGGGGCCGCACCAACTGTTATTATCCTGCGTCCCGCCGCAAACATTGTAAAACGGCTCCGCATTATCAACGGCGACATCATAAAATTGCGTGATCGGCATATTCGCTTTGAAATGCCAGGCCGCGCCGCGATCAAAACTTTCATACACACCGCCGTCACAACCTACCAGGTAATAATCTGTGTTTTTCGGATCAATCCAGATGGCGTGATTGTCCACGTGTTTTGATCTTTCGCCGAGCGGTTTGAGCGTACGTCCGCCATCATCTGAACATTGAAAAATTACATTGGGCAGATAAATCCGATCTACGTCTTTGGGGTCGCAAAGAATTTGCCCGTAATACATTCCCTGCGCGATTTGTGGGTTCATTTTTTCCCAGGTTGCGCCGCGATCTTTGGAACGGAAGATGCCGCTCTGCTCGCCTTCCGCTTCAATCGTCGCGTAAATATAATTCGTATCTACAGGTGAAACCGCAATGCCGATGCGCCCCATCTCACCTGCTGGCAAACCCGTGCGCAGTTTCGTCCAGGTCGTTCCTGCATCCGTAGATTTATACAAGGCGCTTTCCGGCCCGCCATTGATCAACGTGTAATAATGACGCCGCCGTTGCCACGAAGCCGCGTAAATAATGTCAGGATTTGACGGATCAATGACGACTTCGGTCACACCGGTGTTTTCGCTGAGGTTGAGAATATTCTTCCACGTCTTGCCACCATCGGTTGTCTTAAATAATCCACGTTCGCCGCCCGGCCCCCACAATGGTCCCTGTGCGGCGACATAAACGGCTTTTGAATCACGCGGGTCAATCACGATGCGCCCAATATGTTCGGATTTTTCCAATCCGACCTTGCGAAAGCTCTTGCCGCCATCTTCGGATTTGTAAACGCCATCGCCATACGCGACGCTGCGTTGTGAATTCAGTTCGCCTGTGCCTACCCAGACGACGCTGGAATCTTTTGGGTCAAGCGTGATTGCGCCGATTGAATACGAACCATAGTTATCAAACACCGGAGTCCACGTCGTGCCCGCGTTAATTGTTTTCCATACTCCGCCGGAGGAAACCGCGACAAAATATTTGGCCCGATCAGCCGGATCAACCGCGAAGGCCGACACGCGTCCGCCTGTAACGCCGGGGCCAAGAGAACGCAGCCGCAAGCCGGCAAACGCGCTCGTCATCGGATCAGGTTTTTTGGCTTCTTCAGGTTTGGTTTCCTGCGCCAAGGCAAATGAAGCGAAAATTAATAGTAAGAAAAACAACGAAGAAATACGCAGTGAGCGCATGGTGAATGTCTCCTTCTGGAATGGGCAAATATTTTTTAGTTACAACAAGCGTGCGAATTATGATTTTGGCTCAGCCGTAATTCAAGCGATTAAGAAGATAGCGCAAATAAAATCGCTGGTTTCTGTAGAATCCAGGAAAATATTTTTCCACGAAGCTACACAAAGCAGCACGAAGAAGAGCGAAAGGGCGAAAGGGCGAAAGGGTGAAACGGCGCACGAATGAACCTGCTCGCCCTGTCCCCTTGTCGCCCACTCTCCCCGTCGTATCTTCGCACCCCTTCGTGTGACTTCGTGGATGAGAAAATCTTATTAACCCCTCTTAGTCTGCCGCACTCTTTTTATCTGTGGTTTTCATCTGTTCCAGCAATTTTGTCGCACGTTCGGTCATGACTGCATCCATCAAACCTTTGGTCGGGTTTTCTACCCATTGCATCAATGAAGACAGCACCAGCTCTTTCAAATAAGCAAACGAAAACCCTTTGGTCTGTTTGGTAATGCGCGACAATGCTTCCTCTGATAAACGGGCATCGTCGTGCAGCTTTTCGCTCCAGGTGCGCAGATATTTCAACCGTTCAATTTTTTCCGGTAAGCCGAAATGATATTTGCGGTCGAAACGACTGGGACGATTTATCATTGCCGGGTCAAGTTTTTTGGGATAGTTGGTTGTCGCCAACACTAACACGCCATTATTTTCGGCAAAGCCGTCCAGTTCATTCAGAAAAAATGAGCGCGTGTTGTTGTTGATGAGCGCATCAATATCTTCCATCACAATCAGACACGGTTTGATTTGCCGCGCCCGCGCAAAGATTCTTTGCAGCGAGACCTCCGCCCCGCACCGTGAAGTAAGAGTTTTTACATACAGACACGGCAAGCCCAAATGATTGACGATGGCTTTGACAGTGTGTGTTTTACCATTGCCCGGTGGCCCGACTAGTAACACGCCACGCTTCCACGGAATGCCGTGTTGTGCATAAGTTTCCCGCGCCGCCAGAAACCGATTAAAATCATCAATGATTCCCTGCTTCAAATCATCCGGCAAAATCAAATCATCAAACGAGGCGCGTTTGACGGCGGCACAAAGCTCTTCATCTTTTTCCCACCAGCCTTCATCAAACACTAAAATCTCACCGCGTGTTTCGCTTGACCAGTCACAAACTGCGCGGAAAAAGTTCTCCGCAATTTCACGCGATTCCGCCACGATCCAGTGGAAACGTGTGC
>JANMKB010000010.1:0-3289 GCA_031371805.1 Blastocatellia bacterium
TCAAAGCGCGGCAGCGTCTCGCCCATAATCGTAGTGCCAATCGCAGCGTTGCGATGTTCACTCAATAATTTTTCCAATTCTGCGCCCCACGCCGGAAATAGTTTTGCGTCCGGCGTGATGCCCGGATACAAATCGCAGGCATATCCGCGCAGGAAATTTTTCTCTTTCGTTTTCAAATTCCGAAAGCGCGGAATGTAGCCGGAACTGCCCACCAAATCCTTCGGAGCCTTGCCGTTACGCGCTTCCGGCATAATGCCAATGACACCACCAGGCATATAAAATTGATCGTGCCAATAATGCCCCAGCACGCCACTAGAATTGGCGATTTTTGAATTCAACAAAATTCGCGTACTCTCCAAACACGAAGCACCGAGCACTATGACTTTTGCTTCAGCGTGCATCTCACGACCTGATTGACGATCAAAAAAACTCACGCCGTTCGCTTTACCGGTTTGCTTGTCTGTCGTGACGGCGCGCACAACAGCATTAGGAACTATCGTTAAATTTCCTGTCGCCTGCGCCGCTGGCAACAATAAATTTAAAGAGCTGGCGAAAGCTCCTTCGCCTTGTGCGCGACGAATTTTCGTCACGCCTGTACCGCGTTTGACTGCACCGACAGCAATGCGTTTGAGCACGTCACCATCCGGTGTAGCGTCTTCTTCAAAAATTCCATCCGGCAATTGCGCCAGCCCTTCTTTGCGCCCGCTGACGTGAAAAATCGGTTCGACGCGATCATAAAAAGGAGCAAGCTCTGCATAACTAATGGGCCAGTTTTCACCGAAGCCATCGTGATTTTTGGCTTTGAATTCATAATCGCTCAAACGATATGACATCCGTCCCCAGAAATTCGCCTTGCCGCCAATCATCCGCACCCGCCCCCAGCTATACGGTTGATTCTCAGCGTAGGTATACGGCACTTTTTCTTCATCCACCCATTGATGCGCATTGAATTCCGTAGCCTGATAAATCAGCGGCAACTTGCCCGGTTTGCCAAGTCCCCGGTACGGCAATTCATACGAAGCTTTCACGCCACGCTGCCGGTTGAAATCCACTAGCGGCCCGGCTTCCAGCAACAAACATTTCGCCCCCTTTTGCGTCAGGATATGCGCCGCCATCCCGCCGGAAGCACCAGAACCAACAATGAGTACGTCGTAGATATTTTTTGCCATATTCGTATTTTGTTGAGCGCCATTGGCTACACAGGGCATAGCTTTTTCGAGAATAAACTGTCTGAAGGAAAAAGAGCAAAGTAATTTCTAACTTTCTCTTCGAGTGTGCGTGAAATATTAAGAAACTCCGTAAAGCAAATTTATACCGCAGGAAAAATTTTCGTGCTACGGCTGTGACAATTGCGGGTAAAAATAAATACATGCAAACCAGGCTTGAATCTATTTGGATACTGGGCGATCAATTATTTCCGCACCATCTATTGCTTGATCCAGCGCAAAAGTCACAACGTGTAGTCGTGATGATTGAAGCTATTGATCGAATGCAGGAACGCCGCGCCCACAAGCACAAAGTGATTTTAGTAGTGTCGGCAATGCGGCATTTTGCGGAATCACTACAACAACAAGGCTGGCGCGTAGATTACCGCGAAGCTGACAATTTCCAAGCCGGATTACGGGATCACCTCGCCGAATATCAGCCGCAAAAATTGTGGATGATGGAAAGTGCCGAATGGGAACTGCGGCAACTTCAGCACCAACACGCCAGCAAATTAAAATTATCCGTCGAGATAATTAAGAATTCTAATTTTTTGGTCGAACAGCTTGCGCCGGAAGAAAAAATCGAAAAAAAAGTAATTCTCGAAAATTTCTATCGCGCTATGCGCAAACATTTCGGCGTCTTGCTGGAAAAAAATGACGTGCCGAGTGGTGGAGCCTGGAATTTTGATCATGAAAATCGAAAACCCTACCACGCGAAAATAAAACCGCTCCCGCCAATTTCATTTGCTCCTGATGCCACCACACAAGCAGTAATTGCCAAAGTTGATGCCGCCTGCCCTGACAATATTAGCGCAACTACTAATTTTCATTTAGCTGTTACGCGTGCACAAGCACTCAAAGTCCTTGAAGATTTTATCGAAAACCGCTTACCAAATTTTGGTGCGTATGAAGATGCAATGGCACAGGATGAACCCATTTTATTTCATTCAGTGTTATCGCCCCTGCTGAATATTGGTTTATTGGAACCACTCGAAATCGTTCAGCGTGCCGAAGCTGCCTATCGCGCCGGAAGTGCACCCATCAATTCGGTCGAAGGATTCATCCGTCAAATCATTGGTTGGCGCGAGTATGTTTATTGGCGGTATCACAAAATGATGCCGGGATTTCACACGCTCAACCATTGGAATTCGTCTCGTAAATTGCCTGATTTTTTCTGGACTGCAAAAACCAGCATGAATTGTTTGCAACAAATTATCGGGCGTGTGTTGGCTTCAGGTTACAGCCATCATATCGAACGATTGATGGTGTTGTGCAATTTCGCTTTGCTCGCCGGGATTAACCCGAAAGAAGTCAATGATTGGTTTTTATCCGTCTATTTTGATGCCTACGATTGGGTCGTAACGCCGAACGTCATCGGCCTGGGATTATGTGCGGATGGCGGTATTGTTGGCACTAAGCCATACATTGCTTCAGCAGCGTACATCAACAAAATGAGTAATTATTGCCAGAGCTGCGCCTACAATCCCAAAGTGCGAACAGGTGATGATGCCTGCCCTTTCAATTATCTTTATTGGAATTTTTTGCTGCGCTTTGAAACACAATTACGCGCAAATCCAAGAATGGGCCCGAACGTGTTAGGCTTGAAGCATCTTGATGCAGAGGAACGGCAACGTGTGCAAACGCAAGCCGAAGAATTTTTACAATCTTTACTATAGCCTTATGAATCCAGATTTTTCATGTGTCATTGTTGGTGCAGGAATCGCAGGTTTGATGGCGGCGCGTACGCTGCAAGCGCAAGGTGTCCATGTCATTGTTCTCGACAAAGGACGTGGCGTTGGCGGGCGGTTGGCTACGCGGCGGGTGGAAGTAGCCGCAGAACAGAAGGCTTACTTCGATCACGGCGCACAATTTTTCACCGTCCGCGATGAACGGTTTCAGAAATTTGTGGACGAATGGTTAGCGGCGGGAATTGTTCGCCAATGGTCTTCCGGTTTTGTACAGAGTGATGGCATCCCCAATAATGATGGGCATCCTCGCTATTGCGGTACGACGGGGATGAATTCGATTGCGCGGCATCTGACCAACGGAATTGACGTACGCACCAACGCCAAAGTCATCCGCGT
>JANMKB010000023.1:0-5452 GCA_031371805.1 Blastocatellia bacterium
CGCTAGTACAGCGCACTCTTCCCGCACTGCTTGTGAATTTTCCATTGATGCCGAAAGGCGTTGAGCACCTGTAACTCAAATCGTCTTCCTCCCATCCTTGAAAAGGTGAATTTTCCATTGATGCCGAAAGGCGTTGAGCACCAGACGGAATCAATTTACTGCACGAAGTTGGGTCTCGCCTTGCCACCAAACTTGGTTTACAATATGCCCGTTATGAAGACTGAGGCCAATAATTCAGACGTGATTACGTTAGATGCGGAATTGAAAACGCCATTTTTAGCGAGGTCTGCTCTTACTGCGTCCATTGGGACATAGAGTCTGTCGAGCCACGTTGTCAAGCGTTTCCGGCTGGCATTCCACAAGCCATTTGGCTGGGCCAACACAATCATCAAACTGCTTATCCGGGCGATCAAGGGATTCAGTTTGAGGAAATTCAGATTCCTCAAGAGGAGCGCATCGCCGCCTAACTTCCCACGACATCAATCGGCGAAAACTCGCCACCACGTAGAGCAAAGCCGTATCGTAACTGGTGCGGCTTTGGTATTTTTGTAGGCAGGTAGACTGCGAGCGGTCATAAACCGGGCTTTTTCAACGCAAAGGGGTAAAAGGACAAAGGATCAAAGAACATCAGGCAAAGTAAATCCTTTGTCTCTTTGCGGGAAAGTCTTTGCTCAACAGAAGGTGAGAGCTGAAAAATCTGACCAAAATACGTCAAAAACCCGGAAGTACGGGACTTCATCCGGGCTTTAAAACGATTGATTTAATTGGTGCGCCCGGGACGACTCGAACGTCCGACCTCTTGATTCGTAGTCAAGCGCTCTATCCAACTGAGCTACGGGCGCATTTGAGGAATGGGCATTCTGCCATTCGGATAAATTACTGTCAAGCGATGTGCGGTTGAGCAAATCAGCGCGGTTGTGTTGATCTGGCTGGAATTACTGGTGCGGAACTGCTGGCGTGACAGCCTGGCGGTTTTTCTGAACAGCTTTCGCCTGCGCATCTGCTACTTGCCCTAACTGCTGGGCGGTCTCATTCATAACTTTGCGTAACCAGATGCAGCCGGGATCAAGGTCTTCGTATTTGTGCCATTGCAGGGCTTCCGTCAGCCTGGGAATTTCAATCGGAAAGGGAAGTAAACGCAGGGGCAAATATTTTACATACAGTTGCGCCAGACGGGTGTGCATCGTCGCAATGCGATTCGTTCTCACGATCATTATCGGCAACAAAGTGAAAGCCGGAACAACCACTTCGATGCGGCGCACATAGCCATAATTTTTCAGAAACCATTCATCAAAGCTCGGATTCCGGGCGTCGCCAAAGGCCATGATGACGTGACCCATTGCCAGGTATTGCGCAAAGGAAATTGTGCTACCAACCAGGGGATTGTCCTGCCAAACGACACAGGTGTGATCATCCTCAAACAGCAACTCGCTGGGGTGATCGGCGGAAGCAAAAATGTCAGGGATGAGCAGAAAATCTATTTCACCTCGATTCAGTGGCTTGCGTCGTCTGGCGCAATTCAAAGGTGATGCCGGGCGCTTCTTTTTCGGCGCGTTGCAGGACTGCTGCCATAAACACCGTCATCGCATAATCTGATCCCATGATCGTGAATTTTCGTTTGGCTGTCGCCGGATCAAATTCCACTGTAGCGGCAACCGTCGCCTGGCCTTGCAACATAATGTCGCACACCGGTTTGACGAGGCTTTGCGCCAACGGTGTCAACAACATCGCACGACCGGTTGAGATCAATAATTCATCCCGAAAAAAACTCGTAAGCGGGCCAGGTCGCCACTTGTCGCCGATTGACTCATGTGAATACGCTGGCCGGTACGCGTGACATTTTTTTCAGTAGCACTACCAGCAAATTCAGGTCAAGTCCGCGCAAGTCCATAGGATTTTCTCAGGTATCAGGAATAATGATAGTCGGGTATCACGATAAGCGATTTTTCAGATTATGAGAAGTGTGCTATATGCTCTGTTGGCTGGTTATTCCATTTACCAAAACTTCAAATTGTTAATTTGGCGAGACAGGGGCTGCGCTGGTTTGGCAGCATGAATTCCTGACTCGCATTCACCGGAGAATTCTGATGTTTCATCGTAATACGATTTTGTTAGCTGGCTTCCTGTTTGTCGTCATCACATCTGTGTTGGCAGGGGATGTGAACGGCAAATGGACGACGACGATTAGTACGCAAATCGGCGACATGCCGTACACCTACACGTTCAAGGCCGATGGCGAAAAATTGACGGGGACGGCGAAATCGCAATTTGGCGAAATCGAAATCATTGGTGGCAAAATCAAAGGCGATGACATTTCGTTCATCGAAGACATCAAGTATCAGGATATGCCGATTCGCATTGAATACAAAGGCAGGATTTCCGGCGACGAAATCAAATTCACACGGCAGGTTGGCGAATTCGGCACGGAAGAATTTGTTGCCAAACGTGCGAAATAAGAACGCCCAAACACAGTTACCATTACAGGAATAATAACAAATGATTTTCCGCCACAGATTCCTAAGTCTTATCAGTGTGATTGCTTTCCTAAGCGTGGCAACACTCGCCCAAAATACACCGCCCCCGAATCGTCCACGTATGGATCCGCCCAAAAAAGGCGTTTGTCCATTACCGATTTTGCCCGCGTTGCCGACATACACTGACGCTTCGTTCTTCGCTAAAACCGAAGTTCCGCACGGCAAAATTGAACAGGTGAATTACAAGAATTACGCCGGAGTGGACAAGCGGATGCATATTTATCTGCCGCCTGATTACGACAAAAACAGTGCGGCGCGTTATCCGGTTTTGTATTTGAATCACGGCGGCGGCGATGATGATTCCAAATGGTCTGCGACTGACCCCAAAAATGGCGGTAATGCGGGAAGCATTCTCGACAATCTGATTGCGGCGGGCAAAGCCAAATCAATGATCGTCGTGATGCCCAGTACCAAAGGCATCGCCAGCGCGACACCGTCTGCGCCCGGCAAAGATGACACTTGCACACAGGAATATTTGAAAGACATCATTCCGCTCATAGACAAAACCTATCGCACCAAAGCCAGCCGCGAAGCTCGTGCGTTGGCGGGACTTTCGATGGGCGGATTTGTCGTGATGCACACGGGGCTGCCGCACCTTGATACGTTCAGCGAATTGTATGTTTATAGTTCCGGTCACATTTCAGAAGAGACCTTGAAACAATTCGAGGAAAACTTTGCCGAGACTTTCAAAGACCCGAAACTCAACGATCAATTTCGCGTGCCATTTTATATGTCGCAGGGCGAAACCGACATTGCGCTGAAAAACGGACAGAAGGTCATGGCGATCATCAACAAATATGGCATCCGCAATTTCTGGGTGCTGAGCGATGGCGGTCACGAGTGGGCGAATTGGCGACGCAACTTGTTTCAGACTGCGCAAGTAATGTTTCCCCATTGTCCTGCGTCCACCGCATCTGTCACAGTGGCTCCGGTGCCTGCTGGACAAGGCGAACAATGGAAAGCCTCGATTTCGACTCCGGTTGGCACCATGGATTACACCTTTGATTTCATGTTTGAAGGCGAACGCTTGACAGGGAAAGCAACCAATTCACAATTCGGTGCGGCAGCAATTCAGGAAGGCAAAATCAAAGGCGACGAAATCACTTTTGTTGAAATGATGGATGGTTCAATTCGCATTGAATACAAAGGCAAAATTTCCAGCGATGAAATTAAATTCGTACGTAAAGCTGGTGATTTCGGCACCGAAGAATTTGTCGCCAAACGCGTGAAATAACCAGACAAAAAATATGGCAAATCAATTTGCACTTGGCACGTTTTCGCAAGTCAGCGGCAACCCGTTTCCCGGCGTCGTCATTGGGCAACAAGTCATTCCGCGCCAGTGAGTTCCCGCAACTCACTGGCGCGGATTCGATTCTTTCGCTGCTCGAAAACTGGGACGCGAAATTTGCTTTACTGCAAGCGGCTTCGTTGGATGAAGCAACCGCAATTCCGCTTGCGCAGTTAAAAATTCATCCGCCCGTCAATTTGCCGCGTCAGGTTTTTTGTTCTGGCGCGAATTATAAAAAACACGTTATTGATTTGATCGTAGACGAAGGCGGCGGCCCTGCGAGCGAAAACATGACGACGGAAGAACGCCGGGCGTGGGCGACGAACAGGCAGGCGTCATAAACATACGGCACGGGACGACCGAAGCCGTCATGACTAAAGGAAACGAATGATGAATATGAAACTTTGCTTTTTTACCTTGTTATTAATCACGATGGTGGTTGTGATTCCGATTGCGGCACAAGTGCAAACCGAAGTGCCTCCGGTCGTGCAAGGCGCAAAACCTGCTGTGGTAGAGCGCATTAAGATTCACGGGACTGCGCTCGAAGGCAATCTGGAAGGCAATGCAATTGACCGCGATGTCCTCGTAGTTCTGCCTCCGAGTTATGCCAGACAAAAATCACGGCGCTATCCTGTTGTCTACGCGTTGCACGGTTATTCCATCGGCGCTGAACAATGGAGCAAGGAAATTCATGTGCCGCAAACCATCGAAGGCGCGTTTGCTCTTGGCGCTAAAGAAGTAATCCTTGTACTGCCTGATTCCAAAACTGTTCACAACGGCTCAATGTATTCAAGCTCGCCGACGGTCGGTGATTTCGAGAATTTTATTGCGCGTGATGTGGTCGCTTACATTGACACGCATTACCGCACGTTGCCGACTCGCTTGAGTCGTGGCTTGGTCGGTCATTCGATGGGCGGCTATGGCGCGACGCGCATTGGTATGAAACACGCTGACGTGTTCGGCAGCCTTTATATTATGAGTCCGTGTTGTTTGTCGCCGCGACAGGCTGGCCCAGCAAACGCAGAAATGGAAAAGACGCTCGAAGCCGTCAAGACGCCTGAAGATTCCGCCAAATTACCATTCGGTGCACGCGCGCAACTCGCGGCTGCCGCTGCGTGGTCGCCCAATCCGAAAAATCCGCCGCTCTATCTTGATCTGGCAAGAAAGAATGGCGAAGCGCAACCCGACGTGTTGGCGAAATGGGCTGCGAATTCGCCGCTGGCTTTTTTTGATCAATACGTTGGCAATCTGCGGATGTATCGTGCGATTTCGATTGATGTCGGCGACAAAGATGGCTTGCGCGTTGATTCCGGCAAGCTGCACGAGGCGATGGATAAATACGGCATTGCGAATGGCTTTGAAATTTATCCGGGCACACATACCAGCGCGGTCGCCGTGCGTTTTCAAAATTATGTGATGCCGTTTTTCAGTAAGAATTTATGTTTCGAGAAAAATTGTAAGTAATGCGCCTTTATGCGCCGAGGAGAAAACCGATGAAACGATTGGCGATTATGCTATTGGTTGGAATGTGTTTTGTGCAGATTGGTTATGCACAAGAGACAGGCGATTTTAAGCCCGCTACGACGAACGTGTGGGGGGCGGAATATCCGCGCGTTGACAGTCAGGGGCG
>JANMKB010000038.1:0-13926 GCA_031371805.1 Blastocatellia bacterium
GTCTTTGACAATTATTGGGCTACCCGGTTTTAGTACCTCAAATAATCTTTCCAGTAAACGGTCTCCGCCCTGTGGCGTCATGTGATGCAACAAATCCATGCAATACGCCGCATTCGGTTGATAAGGAATATTGCTGCTGGCGAGATCAGCACAAATAAACTCTGCATTTTGTATTTGCAACGCTTGGGCCGCACGTTTTGCTTCCTCCACGCGACGCTGGCTTAGTTCCATTCCGATGAATTTACAATCCGGTCTTTTCAGCGCCAGATAAAGAGTAAACAAACCAAACCCGCAACCAACATCCAATACAGTTCCCTCGACGGGCAAATGTTGTTCAATAGTATCAAGCATTTCACCCGACATTATTTGAAAGCGAACGCGTGAATACCAGCGGGCAACCAGTGGATACACCGCAAGAATTTGTCTGGTTATAGCATTCGATTGAGGGATTGTTTCAAATTCAATGATGTTCAGACGACCATATTTCGTAATTATAGCCTTCAGCAAGGTGAGGCCGCACTGCTCCTCCAAAATTACACAATTCATCTTCCGACTACCGCAACGATTTAGTTGTCGTGACTGGCTGCCCAACTAATTCGTTGAGTAGTTTGAAGTCATGTCGTCCAAACCTGTGACGGAAAATTGTACGCAGCATACGAAAAGCTGTTTGCGCAATTTTGAAGTAGCTGGCTGAATGCTTTGATTCGCCGCCAATTCTAACGTGATAAGAGACCGGAACTTCGATAATACGTTTACTTACCTGCAAAACCGCAATCATCATTTCCGGTGAAAGTTCAGGACCTACACCTTTGAGCAGAGGTCTGATGCTTTGATAAGTTTCGCGCCATAACGCACGATAGGTACATCCGACATCCGTAAACCTTGGTTGTTGTTTGAGCCATAACAATTCTACGCCTTTGGCAACCAGAACATTGCCCCAGCGCAAAATCCCGCGCATGTTCGCGCCCTGCTCGACCAACTCCTGCGTGGTGCGTGTGCCAACCACCATATCCGCGTCCTTTAAGTATTCCAACAATTTTCGCAGGTCACGCGCCTTGAAGGAATGATCGGCTTCTACCACAACTAAAATATCGCCAATTGCACGATCCAGGCCATAACGGATTGTATCGCCGTAACCGGTCAGTTTCGCAGTTTCGACACGCGCACCCGCTGCGGCGGCAACTTTGGCAGTGTTGTCACCGGAAGAATTATTGACGACTAAAACCTCGTCCACCAGGTCTTTGAAATCTTCCACCACAAATGCGATGGACTCCTCTTCGTTGTAAGCCGGAATCACCACGCTGACTTTGCATTGTTCGAATCTTTCGGCGCGGACTTTATATTGTGCATAGTTATAATCGTCCACCGTGTTGATGTTGAAGTATTTGCCCGCGAGATAAAACGGGCGCACACAATCAGCCTGAGCAGCCAGTGTGTTAATAGCGTCAATCAATTCAATCCGCCCGGAACACGCCGAAACAGGCGTGTTTTTGATGGCTGAAAATATTTCCGGCGTGAACACAAAAGTCCCACAACCAAGTAAATTGTTTTCGATGACAGTTGGTTTCTCGATCAAAGAAGCGATGTGCCGATCATTGAGTTTCAGCGAATAATTCTTTTTGATCTGGTGCATGTCGCACGTTTGCAAAACCGCACAAATCGCCTTGGTCGTCTCATCGAATTCATCCAATAATTTTTGGTGATTGGATTGATGATATAGCTCGTCGCCGAGAATCGTCACAAATGGTTCCTGCAATACTTCTTCGGCAAGCAACATCCCTCGTGCCAGGCCAATGTCAGGATCATCGCATTTCAAGTAACGGAGTGAGACATTAAGCGAAGCTCCGCTGCCGAAGCGATTCATGATTTGCTCGCCTTCGTAACCAACGATAACAGTGATGTCATGGATTCCCAGCTCATCACGCAGGGTTTCGATGTTGCGCTGGAGCAAAGTCTTGCCATCAATTTCGAGTAATGGTTTGGGTAAGTATTGAGTTTTCGGATAAGCACGAATCCCGCGACCAGCCGCAGGAATCAAAGCTTTGGTTATCATAATCGCTCCTAAAAGAATAACTTCAGTAAAGCACCGAAGTCCGGGACAAATTCCACCAGGAGGCCGTAATCTGTGGTGTCAGTTTATCAGTTGGTTGTTATATCTGAGACTGGCGGGACTAAGCGTAGATAATTGCCCCGCTTGCGCGACGACCTCAGCATGCTGCTTCATAGTTACTATCTTAAATTCCGCCTTAACGTAAGCAAGTAATTGGCGCACCAGTGCAACTTTCTGTTCACCCTTCATTTGCATGCCGGGAAAGAAAGCCAACTCCTTCACATCATCGCCGCCAAGAAAATCCAGCGGATGCAAAAGAATCGAAGGTTGGACGCCCGTCAGCCTGCACATTTGCAATGCTGTACGGAAATAAATTTTGGCGAGCACAGGGGAATAAGTGCTCGCGTACAAGATATAACTAATATGAATCGGAACTTTAAAAATTGGTAAAGTTGTAACAGGAATTTCTAATAAAGCTCCTTTTTCTAATTGCCATTTATAAGGTTTGAGGGGACGCAAACCTTCGGAAAATCTGCCAAATAACGCTTTGCGCTTTTCTTTTTCTTCGGGCGTAAGATTCGCGGTCATAAAATAATAAGCACGCGCCAGAGGACCTAAATAAGTTGGAAACGTTGAGCAGTCATATTGATAACCACGCCGCTTCAGCACTCGCAGCAAAGGCTCTGAACAACTAAATCCAGGTCCGCGAAAACCCACTGTCCGTTGGCCTGTGACGTTTTCGATGTGTTCTTCAGCGCTGGCGATTTCCGCTTCGATTTCTGGTTCAGAATACAGATGCAGCCAGGGTTCGTGATGAAACGAATGATTGCCGATTTCGTGTTCGGCCTGGGCGATTGAGCTAATAGCCTCAGCATTTTTTTCTAACGCGGCATCCTGTCCAACGATAAAGAAAGTAATTTTCTGCTCCATCGCTTTGAAGCAATCAAGCACACGCGGGACGACGACATCCAAATACGAGGGGAAATTTTCCCAGTCCGCATCTCCATGCGTTTTCATGTACGACCACTGATTATCGAGGTCGAGCGATAAACTTGCGATTGGTGTATTCGTTTGCATTTTTGTTATGCCGCGTGACGAAGCGCTGGCTTATCCTTTGTCGCTAATAACAATTCAGGGATTACCTGCTCTGCCAGTTTGAGACCTTCGTTCACATTCAAAGTTCCATTGACAATGTGCGCAGAATTGACGATGAAAATTCCAGGCAGTGAAGTTTTCATCTCCGGCATCCGCTCGGAATAATTCAGCGTTGGCAGCGGAAACACATGGCGCACACGCGAAATTTTAAAAGCCATTACGTCTTCGCGTTTGATATGCGGATACATTTTTTCAAGCGCCGCGACAAATTTACTTTCAATCTCTTCATCTGAGAGCTTGAGAATCGGATCATCAGCCGCAAAATATTTCGGCAAATAAACCAGCGCATTGCCGCCAAAAGCCTGGTTATCAACCAGCGCCGACATTTCAATAACGGCGGTAAAGGGAACCCAGGTCTCAGTAATATTGGTCACGTAATATCCGGCGAGCGGTTTTTTCAATAACAGCGAAGCACAAATAATTCCCTGATATTGAATGTCATTCAGCTTTTGTTTTTCGGCGCTGCTCAACGCTGCACACACCTGCGCGGCAACATTGCCGGGAGTCGTGAAAACAACCTGATCGTGTTCGGCCTGATGGCCATCGGCAAACTCAAGTTTGACTGTGCCGTGATTGGTTGCGAGCGCTTTGCTGACCGCGCTATTCAGCTTCAAACTGACATTTTCCTGCTGTAAAAATTCTGCAAACCTGGCCAGAATTCGCGCATAACCTCCGGGCACATAGCCGAACATTTCTTTTTTCAGCCCCGTGCGCCGCGCTGCATACATGCGAGCAATCGTCGTCCAGATAAATGCCGCCGAAGTTTGTTTATAATTCTCACCTAATTTAGAGCGTAGCAGTGGCAACCAGATTTTTTCAAAAGTGCGTTTGCCGGATAATTTTCGGAGCCAGTCAGCAACCGGAATTTTTTCCAGCTTCTGCCAATCCTGAATCTTTGACGCGTAAAAAATCGTTGCTCCCAGACGAAATTTATCTATCAGGTTCAAAGGCGGAAACCGCAAAAACTCCAGTGAATTCGACATCGAATAAAGTTTTTCATCGGTATAAAAACCTGTGCGGGTTGGCACCCATTGCATTTCTTTTTCCAGTCCCAATTCATCCAGCAAAGACCGCAAATGTGTATCCGATAGCAGCGTGACGTGATAATGCCGATCCCAGGTGATATCACCAAGTTGCCACGCACTGGCCAGACCGCCAAACCGATCTGCGCTTTCATAAAGCGTGACCGTTTTTCCCGCCTGGGCAAGACGATGCGCCAGCGTCATCCCCAGCATTCCGCCGCCGACTATCGCCCAATTTTCTGAAGTTCCTGGCATATTTCTAAAGCAGGCAGGGAATTTCCTTTTTTCGCCTGTTTCGTAAGTTCTGTTTATTTTGCGTTCTCGCTTAATTCCCTGACCTGTTGCTTTGTTACTTCATAACCCAATCCGCAAACGCTGCAATTAACCGTGATAATTTTGTCTGAATCCGGTTCTGAAAAGCGGAACAACAACTGACCGCAACGACAAACACAACCAACAGATTTTGCCGGATGCCCGATGGCCAGATGAAAACCTGGCACCGACTTTGTGACCAGCGATCCCATGCCAATCATTGCAAATCTGCCGATGACTAAATCATTGCCAATCGTACATCCCGCGCCAATGGTGGCCCCGGCCTGCACTAAAGTCGGCAACGTATGTTCATCAGGATTGGACGATCTGAGGTGCTGCAAATCAGCCGTCGTAGCGCGCGGGAAACGATCATTCGTAAAAATCGTTCCGGCGCTAATCATCACACCATCTTCAATCGTCACGGCGTTGCAGACATAAACCATCGCATTGATTTTGACGCGATTGCCAATGCTCACGCCGTAGGCAACGTAAGTCTTTTCACCAATAATGCACTCTGCGCCAATCGTAGTTGAATGACGAATATGAACGTTGTCCCACACGCTTGTGCCAGCGCCAATTCTGACGTTGTCTTCAATAATTGCCGTCGGATGAATACGAACATTCATGCAATTTTTCGCAGCTCCTGTTCCTGTGCCACCAGGCTGATATAGTTGCGATCCAGCGTCCGGCTGATTTTTGTCCACTGGCTGCGCTTTAAGGCCGCATAAGCCGCTTCAATCACTTCCACCGAAGCAATCGCATCACACGCCGTTACCAGCAAAGCTTCTTCTCCACGAATGCCTGCACAGAAGTTAATAATATTGCTCTTGAACGCCTGGACTTTGTCATAGCCCTGACCAAAAACAATCCATTCATTGCTTGAGTTCTGGCGATATTTCGAGGACTTCCAACCGACGACGACATTGCCTTTAGTGCCATAAATATTGATGTAACTATCCAGTTCTTTATTGATGCTCCAGGACAGATCAATATGCCCCGATACGCCGCTTTCGCTCCGCACAAACATTTGCACAGTCTCTTCAACTTCGAGTCCGTGACCGCGCACACCTTCGAGGACTTGCACATCGCGGAGCGGCCCCAGAAAGTAACGCATGATGTCAATCGAATGTGTGCCGTTATCAATCAACACGCCACCACCACTAATGGCTATTTGTGAGTTCCAGCGCGCTGACATATCAATGCGCGAAGTGAACGCATTTTCAATCAGCAGGATGTCGCCCAAAATCCCGGAACGCACAATGCTTTTGGCCCGGACAACATCTTCGACATAACGAAACTTTGACGCCATCGTCAGCTTGACGCCGCAACGACGCGCCGTATCCATCATCAGTTCGGCGCTGCTGACATCAACGCTCAACGGTTTTTCGCACAACACATGAACTTTGCGCTGACAAAAATACATGGAGATTTCAGGGTGACTAATGGGCGGCGTACAAATAATCACTGCATCCAGTGGCCACTCTTCCGCCAGCGCCTGATAACTGTCATAACTGCGACAACCAAGCTGCTCTCCCAGCTTCCGCGCCGCTTCGATATTCACATCAGCCACGCCAACCAAACGTGCGATGCGCAAATCTTTAAAGGCTTGTACATAAGCCTGCGCGATCCCACCAGCGCCCACCAAGCCAAACCTGATGACTTCTTCCGGCATTGTCCTGCTCCTGTTTCAAGACGCCAATTCGCGCACTGCCTGATGGATTGAATCAGCAATGTAATTGACGTGTTCATCGGTGTAACGTTCGTTCCAGGGCAGGACGAGAATGCTTTCCAAACCTGAGAATGTGCCGGGGAATTTTGCCGGACTGTAATCCACAGCGGCGGGACTGGCCAGTGTAAAGGGCCAGCGGCTGTTACCAAATGTGCGCTGCTCAGAAAAAATCTGACATTGGAAAGCGGGCTTTTGAATGTAACGCGGCGCAGAAAAAATCCCCCGCTCTTCTTTGAGTTTTTTTGCCAAACTAACCGCGCCACCAGGAATCACATCGCCATCAACACGCAGGCAATATTTCCAGAAGCTGCTTTCGTTACCAGGCGCAACATAAGGCGTTTCAATGCCGCGTACACCAGCTAATTTTTCGGAAAGCTGATTGGCAGTATTACGACGCTGTTGCACGGACCAGTGCAATTTGTTGAGTTGCGCCAGCGCCACCGCTCCGGTCAATTCGTTCATGCGATAATTCAGGGCGATGAAATAATGATCAGGCTGCGAATCACCATAACCAAAAGCCTTGTTGATCAGCAAAAACATGCGACGCGCCAGTGCATCATCGTTGGTCGTAACAAGGCCGCCTTCACCAGTGGTGACATGCTTCCCCTGTTGCAGGCTGAAACATCCGATGTCGCCAATCGTGCCCACATATTGCCCGTTGTATTTGCCAAGAAAAGCCTGGGCGGTATCCTCAATCACAGGAATATTACGCACTTTGGCAAGCGCCAAAATGTCATTCATCGCACAGGGATTGCCAAACAGATGCGTCACAATTATCGCTTTGGTTTTTTCAGTCAGACACGGCTCAATAGTCTCAGCGGTCACATTCCAGGTCTTCGGATCAACATCCACAAAAACCGGAATCGCACCCTGATACAAAATCGGTGTAAGCGCTCCCATATCGGTGATCGAAGTCGTAATGATTTCATCGCCAGGTTCAGGATCAATTGCGGCAACGGCGAGATGGACGGCGGCGGAACCAGAGGTACAGGCATAAGCGTGTTTCGCGCCCAGCATTTCAGCAAAACGTTTTTCCAGTGCTTTGACAAAATTTCCTTTGGTGCTGGTGAGCGTTCCGGTGCGAATGGCTTCGGTGACTAAGGCGATTTCTTCTGCACCGAGGGTGCGACCTGAAGCATCCTGATCCGAAGGCAAAGTCAGCACCTGCATTGCTGGTAATACGGTAGTAGTCATTGGTCTTTTTCCTTGTTACCGCAAATTATTTGCGGTGGCTTTTTTCGGGTACCGACGTTTACGTCAGGGAGCCTTTCTAGCTCTTGATCGTAACATCTGGTATATGCAACTTTTGTTGCGAACAACTGCTAATATCGTTACGGGTAGACAAGCGCAGCCTCAATAAGCGGGTCAGAAGCTGCAAATGTCCGAAGATTGTTTTTAATAATTTCATCTTTGAGTAACCGAACAAACGAACGGCTAAAGTTGCCGGATACTCAACAATTTTTTCTCCCTGTAAATCAAGTTTCCCTAATAATTCTGCGATCCCCAAAAATCCGTCTTCCGCCAGTTGCAACTTCTCAATAGCACTCCTGCGATAAACGCGGAAGCAGCTTGTATAAGTGGCTAATTTTTGGCGCAATACCTGCCGATAAAGAAACGACGAGCCTTTGGATAAAACCAGCCGCCAGGAAGGCACATTCAGCACCTTGCCTTCACTGTGATACGGCGAAGCAGTAACCAGCGAAACTCCCTCTGTCAACAAAGGAATCATGTTTTTCAACTCGTGCGGATCGTAAGTACAATCGCAATCCATTGAACAAACAAGTTCGGTTTTAGCGGCGCGGATCCCAGTCATAATCGCCGCCGCGACACCGCGATTCTGTTCGTGCCGGACGAAAGCAAAATTCGGTCTTGCCGCAAATAATTTGTGCAGTAAATCCCAGGTTTTATCGGTGCTGCAATCATCTACAAAAATAAATTTCGGCTGATATTTCTCCGCCAGTGTTTCCTGCACACTTTGCAATGTGTTCGCCAGATAAGGCAGAGACAATTCCTCGTTGAAGCAGGGAATGACAATACTCACAGGCGTTTTATTGCTGTCCGGTGAAATCAAATTGATTGTTGCTATTTTTTGCGCCGCTTTATTTTTCAGCCATTCCGGGTCCAGCGTTGCGTCTAAATTCAGGTACTCGGCAAAGGAAGCGAAGTTATATTTTTTGAGATAATCCTCAATCACCCAATACATTTTCCCAAGGTTGCGGTAATGCCTGAGCTTGGTCAGTGAAGAAGCACTGCTGATTCGGGGTTGGGCGCGATCCAGTTCCCAGACGTGGAAATACATCACGAACGGCGCGTCATAAGATTCGTGCCAATTCTTAACTGCCTGCTTGATAATTGTATGCGGGAATTGCCGGAAGAAATTACCGCCCGCCACAGGCATCAGAAAACCCGGCATCTTAAAAGTTGAAACGGGAAATTCCCAGATTTGTTTTTCTGCAAAATCTACCTGCCAGGCAAAGCGTCTGTCAGGATTGGCACGCAAAGCATTTTTTGTCGGCACGATGCTCGCATCATAAGCGAATCCTTCCTCCGCTAAAATTTTCAATGCCCATTCAGCCTCGCTCATTTGCCAGCGATGCGCCGCACGGAAACCCAAAATCTTTTGACCGCTGGCTTGTTGCAAAGCATCACGCGTGCGCAAAATCTCATCTCTGAATTCAGCCTGACTAATGGTTTCAATATTCAAATTTGAATAGCAGGCAATTTCGTGACCGCGCCGCGTGATCTCACGAATGATGTCTGGCTGTCGCTCGGCAATCCACCCCAGCGAAAAAAATGTTACTTTAGCTTCAAACCGATCCAGCAAATCCAGCGCTGCCAAAGTATTGTGTTCAAATCTCGCTTCAAAGCGCGACCATTGCCCACGCTGAATTAAATTATCAAACGCTCCGACGTGAAAATAATCTTCCAGTAGGACTGCGAGTAAATGTCGTTTTGTTGATAACGGAAGTTTCATTTGAAAATCTGGTTTGTCAGCAGGAAGCAGGAAGCTGAGCAGGGCATGTCATTTTCTAACAACGCTTAGTCTCATTTTTATTGCAACCTCGTGACAAACACTAAAAATAGCTTTAAACCGAATTAACTCAAAAATCCATAAGCCCATTAAACACAGATAAATAGCAATTAATCCGATTTAGCAAAACCTCTCCCTTTTTTCAGAACCATAAATGGCTCGAACCTTTTATCCAAATAATGCTCCGTGAATTTTATGAAGAGGATGTTTTTAGGGAAGTCGAAAAAACTTCCAACTGCCAAATGAAGGTACGGGGCATAGAACCTCACAAATGGTTACTTGAACGTAAGAGAAAATAAAATGGTGCGTGCGCACTATAAAACTCTGCTCTTGAGAATGCAAGAAGCAGATAGCAAGTTAGAACACCACGCAAAGCCTGAAAGGTTTGATAATTTTGCAGTAAGCGGTGAAGATGTAAACTTGTTTTTTGAGCGGATGGCGAATTTATTGGTAACTTAATTATTTATGAACCCACCGGAACCCAAACAATCTGTTCTCTCAACTCTGCTGGCAATTCGTCGGGATCGGCTCGGCTTTTTGACAAAGGTGAAAAAAGAATGTGGCGACATCGCGCATTTTAAAATCGGCCCACAGGATACGTGGATCGTTTCGCATCCCGATTTTATCAAGGAAATTCTCGTCAATCAGCAGCGCAAATTCATGAAGGGGCGTGGATTACAATTCGCTAAAAAAATGCTGGGCGAAGGCTTGCTCACCAGCGAAGGCGAAGTTCATCTGCGGCAACGACGATTGGTGCAACCCGCCTTTCATCGCCAGCGCGTCGCCACGTATGCGACTGCGATGACCGAAGCTGCGGTAAAAACGTGCGAACGTTGGCGCGATGGTGAACAGCTCGACATGGCGCAGGAAATGATGCGCGTCACACTGGCGATTGCGGGTAAGACTTTGTTCGATGCCGATGTCGAAGGCGAAGCCGGAGAGGTTGGCAAAGCGCTCAGCGAAACAATGGTGTTGTTTGAGCGCATCACAAATCCGTTTGCCGCGTTGCTGAGCATGTTGCCGCTGAAAAGCAATCGCCGTTTTGAGCAGGCGAAACAAAAACTCGACAACCTGATTTACCGGATCATCAACGAACGTAGAGCCAGCGGCGAAGATCGTGGCGATTTACTTTCAATGTTACTCATGGCGCAGGACGATGAAGGCGGAACAGGTGGAATGTCCGATGAACAGGTGCGCGACGAAGCGATGACAATTTTTCTCGCCGGTCATGAAACCACCGCAAATGCGTTGACGTGGACGTGGTATTTACTTTCGCAGCATCCTCAAATTGAAGCTGAATTGCACGCTGAAATTGATAAAATTTTACAAGGACGCTTGCCAACGTTTGAAGACGTGCCAAAATTGCGCTACACCGAAATGGTGTTTGCGGAATCTATGCGGTTGTATCCGCCCGCCTGGACAATTGGACGCAACGCGCTGGAAGACGTAAAAATTGGCGGCTACAAAATTCCGAAAGGTGCGCTGGTTTTGACCAGTCAATACATCGTGCATCGTGACGAGCGCTGGTTTCCTGAGCCGGATAAATTCGACCCCGAACGCTGGACACCGGAAGCCAAAGAGCAGCGTCCAAAATTTTCGTACTTTCCCTTCGGAGGCGGCACCCGCATCTGCATCGGCGAAGCCTTCGCATGGATGGAAGGTGCATTATTAATTGCGACTCTCTCGCAAAAATGGCGACTGAAATTAGCCCCGGAAAATAAAATTGAACTACAACCCTTAATCACGTTACGCCCGAAACATGGGATGAAAATGGTTTTGGAAAAACGATAAAAATTATCCACAAAGGACACGAAGAAACACGAAGGAAAAACAAAATAGAGAAGAATTTTTGTGCCTTTACTTCGTGTCCCTTCGTGTCCTTCGTGGACGGAAAAAATTATGGCATTAATTGGAGCAAACGAACTGAAACGCAAAATGGCTATCGAAGTTGATGGTCAACCTTACACCGTAGTCGAATTGATGTTCGCTTCACCGTCGGCACGTGGCGCGTCTACGATGGTGCGCACAAAGCTACGACATTTATTAACGAAAGCCGTGCAGGAAAAATCTTTCAAAACCAGTGAGAAATTTCCTGAATGCGACGTTGAATTGTCGCCGATTTCGTTTATGTATAGCGACGGCGAAGGCTACCACTTCATGGACGACAGCACCTACGATCAATTCACTTTTGACGAAGATCAAATGGGCGATGATTGTTATTATTTGAAAGATGGAATGACGCTGCAAGTCTTGAAATACAACGGCGAGCCAGTGTCATTACAATTGCCACAATTTGTCGAATTGGCGATCACGGAAACAGGCGGAAATGCCGCCGGCAACAGCGCGTCCGGTGGCGCGACGAAACAGGCAACGGTAGAAACAGGTTTGGAAATCCGCGTTCCGTTATTTATCAAAGAAGGTGAAGTCGTCCGCGTCAGTACTGTGACGGGTGAATTCGACGGACGTGCGTAATGGAGCGAGACAGGCTAATTTCCATAATAAGGTATGATGTGAAACAAAGCGTAAAGAAAAACGAGGGCGAGTAATATTACGTTTAAGATAATATTGCCCCAACTAAGAAGAAAGACAGAGTCAATATTAAAGCCGCTTTTCTGTGCCCAACGTGAAGCATCACTGGCAGCAAGAAAACAGAGAGAAATGATTCCGAAAAATGCTGGCACAAAAAATATGACTATAGCCAGCAACCCGTCAACTACAATTAGATAAAGTGCAACAAATGGAGCTATCCACGAAAGAACCAAATATTTTCTAACCAAAAGAAAGGCGGCAGGAATTAAGTATGTATCTTTCGTTTTGCTCATAGCTGTCTACAAAATTTATAACACTCTTCTCTCATCACGAAAATGAAATTTTGATAACATTCCTCTACTTATATGGACGCTTCACCGCTTTTATCTTTGATTCACTCACATCAAGCCTTCGATGCTCACGAACAACAAATGCTCGAACGCCTGATTGCATTTGTGAGTGCGCATGAAAATTTCTATTCGCGCGATTTGTTGGTCGGACATGCAACCGCATCAGCGTGGATCGTAGACGACTCAAACTCACACGTTCTGCTATTGCATCACGGCAAACTTAACAAATGGCTCCAACCGGGCGGACACGTCGAAGATGACGCTGACATTCTCAGCGCCTCAATGCGCGAAGCCCGCGAAGAAACGGGCGTTGATGTGCAATCACTTTCCGAAAAAATCTTTGACGTAGACATTCACGAAATCCCTGCACGTCCGAACGAACCCGCACATTTCCACTACGATATTCGCTTTTTACTGGTCGCCGACAAAGCCGCACCGCTGCTCGTTTCCGGCGAATCAAACGATTTGGCGTGGGTGGCGATTGACGAAATCGAAACACTCACGCAGGAAGAATCTGTGTTGCGGATGGCGCGGAAAACTGAAACACTGAAGCGACACTGCTCTTCTAATTCTTCTGGGTTATAATAAGTTTCTATGTCAGCAAAAGATCAGGTACATCACCATGTCGTCATAGCGCTGCAAAAGGATGGCTGGACGATTACGCACGACCCTTTCAAAGTTCAATGGAAGAACCGTAAACTTCAAATAGATATTGGCGCCGAAAAATTAATGGAAGCAGTAACGCAAAAAACGGAAAAATATCGGCAGATTATTCCAGCGTATTTGACTCGCTTTGCTGCGATTCCAAACCTCGAAAGCAACGTGCGTGACCGTGTCTTATTCGACCCGCAACATGATACCTATGCGTTGATTGCAGAAGGCTGGGATGGCGAAGACCGTGTACATTTCATCATCGCGCATCTGGAAATTATCAACGATAAAATCTGGATTCAGGCAGATAACACGGACGTTGCAATTGCTCGTGAATTGGAAGCGGCGGGCGTTCCTAAATCTGATATTGTGCTGGGCTTTCGTGCTCCTTCGGTTCGCCCATTCACGGAATACGCAGCAGCCTGAGAAATCGGATTTTCAACATAGGAAATTACTTACAAACATTCGCTCGCAAAATTAGTTCAAGTCAATTTCATTCATCAAGCTCTCCCCGCATAAAATTTCTACAAGAATCTAAATTTATCTTCCACAAAATAAACAATGACATTTCAAACCTGGTTCCAATCTATCCACGCAGACATCTCCACCAATTCAGCCAATGCTGTACTGAAGCTGACCGAAGAAGGCGGCACGGTTCCGTTCATTGCGCGTTATCGCAAAGAGCAGACGGGCAACATTGATGAAGTTGCGATTCAGAAAATTATTGATGCCAAAGAACGCTGGGACGAAACGCTCAAGCGGCAGGCGTTCATCGTCGAAGAAATTGCGCGGCAGGAAAAGCTCACCGATGAACTCAAAAATAAAATCCTGACGACGTTCAATCTTGATTCGCTCGAAGACATTTATTTGCCTTACAAACAGAAGCGCAAAACAAAAGCTACTACGGCGAAGGAAGCGGGGCTGGAACCGTTGGCGGATTGGATTTGGAATTGCGGACACGGCATCGAAGCCCCGCAAACAGGGCAGACACTCGAATTATTCGCGTTCACCTTCCGCAATGAAGAGAAAAAAATCAACGATCCGGCGGCGGCAATTTCCGGCGCACAGGACATCATCACCGAACGCTTAGCCGAAAC
>JANMKB010000056.1:0-2708 GCA_031371805.1 Blastocatellia bacterium
GCCGTGCGCAAGCAGGCGAACCCCGATGGCGCAACGTCCTTCGGCCGAGGAAATTCAATCCGTCAGAAGGAGGAAATTATGGCATCACGAGACATCAACGACTTAATCCCGAAATTCAGACCGCTGGTCAAGCAGCTCTTACAGAATTGCCAGACGCGTAAGGTTGAAATGCGTGTCAGTCAAACCTTGCGCGATCCGTTCGAGCAGGCCCGGCTCTGGCGGCAAGCCCGCCCCATCGGAGAGATCAAACAAAAGATCAGCACCTTTCGGGCCGCAGGCGCTAATTTTCTGGCGCATTGTCTGGAAAGCGTCGGGCCGCAAAACGGCGGTCACGTCACCGACGCTCCACCCGGCTTGTCCTGGCATCAGTGGGGCGAAGCCATGGACTGTTTCTGGTTGGTGGACGGCAAGGCGGAATTTTCTCCCAACAAACTGGTGAACGGTCAGAACGGGTATCGGGTCTACGTGGAAGAGGCGGTGAAGCTGGGACTGACAGCAGGCGGATTATTCAAAAAGTTGAAAGACTTTCCCCACGTGCAACTCCGTCCGCAAGGGAGTCCGACAGGCGTCTTTACTCTGTTAGAAATTGACGCCGAAATGAAGAAGCGATTCGACAAAATTTAGCGAATAATCTTTCATTGCAATACGGCGGCGAACCTGGCGTTCGTCCTTAACCATCAACCCAAAAAGGAGACTTACATCATGAAACGAAAATTGACAAAATCTTTGATTCTGACGATCAGCACCCTGCTGCTGACCGTAACTTTTGTTCCATTAATCTACCCACAAACACCACCTGCCGCACCGCAGTTTTCGCGCCTGCAAGTCGTCAAACTGAATCCGGGGATGAGCGATGAATGGCGGAAGTTTTACCAAACCGAAATCGTGCCCGCCCTGAAAAAAGGGGGCGTGAAACAGCATAGCGTGTGGAGGGTGATGCAGGGAGATGTGCGCGAGTACGTCCTCATCACGCCGCTGGAGAGTCTGGCGCAACTGGATGAACCTGGCGCGCTCGCCAAAGCGTTGGGAGAGGAAGCCGCAACGGCGCTTAACAAGAAGCAAAGCCGCTTCTTTGCCGAATGGAATACCTACATCATTGCCGGGCGACCTGATTTGAGTATTGCGCCGACCTCGACTGATGTCCCGAAACTGGGGCTGGCGATGAAAACCATCGTCACCCCCGGACGTGTACCAGAATGGGTGAAGGGCTTCAAAGAAAACGCCTTGCCCGTTGTGCAAAAGGCGGGTGTCAAAGGCTTGCTGACGGGCAGGGTGACGTTGGGTGGCGATCCTAATGAATTTCGCTCGCTCATATTGTTCGATTCGTATGCCGACCTCGACAAGTTTCAGGGTGCGTATAGCAAAGCCGCCGCCGAATTGAAGCTCTCGCCGATGGCCCCTGCCGGAATCGTGGCGCACAGTGAATTTCTGGTGGCGCGCTACATGCCGGAACTGAGCATCCGCCCGGAACCGCAGAAAACGGCGAAATAACGACAATTCCAACGGTAGCGCGAACTGTTAGACCGCGTGATTTACGCCAGAAATATTTCTGGCGAAGCATCGCAGACTGAAAGGTTATGCTACCGTTTTTAAGGAGCAAATATGCGATCTTTACAACAAACATTTTACGGCGCAGTCTTTCTGGCTGCCCTCATCAGCAACGCCTGCACGTCCCCGGCGAGCAATTCCGCCACTCCTGCCGCAAGCAGCCCGGCAACTACCGAACAAGCCTTGGCCCCACGGCAGCGGTATTTGGTAATAGCCACCCGTGTCAAACCTGAAATGATGACCCAATTTCGAGAGTTCTATCAGAAGGAAACACTGCCGGCTCAGCAGAAAGCGGGCTTAAAACGGCAGAGCGTCTGGACGACGGCGACGCTTGGCGAGGGGTTCGAGTACATCACCATCCGCCCAATTGAAGGACTGCAAGAATTCGACGAGCCGAACCTCATCACCAAAGCCCTCGGCGAAGAAGGTGCTCGCAAATGGGGTGCCAAACGAGGAGCGATGATCGTCAGTTCGCGTAGCTATATCATGCAAGCACGGCCTGAATTGAGCATCTCTCCCGACCCAAACGCCCTGCCCAAACTCGCTTTCGTTAGCAGGGCAAGCATTGCGCCGGGACGCTCGACGGAGTTTGAGAACTACGTCAAAAACGAGGTGCTGCCGATTGTCAAAAAGACTAATCCAAAAGGCCATCTGGTAACGAAGGTCACGACAGGAGGCGACACCGAAGAGTACATTTCAGCAACAATGTTGGATTCTTTTGCAGACTTTGAGAAATGGGGCGCGGCACTGGCGAAGGAAGGCTACGGCAATATTGTGGCTAAGCGTGCTGGAATTGTGATGCACCGCGAAATGGCGGTTTATCGCTACGTCCCGGAACTGAGTTTGCCGCAGCCGACCGCGCAACAGGCGGGGAAATAGCCAATACGCGGCTGAGCGGCACATTAGTTCACTGTAAATTAAATTTTCTGAATAATTAGTTATTAGAGTAAGGAGCAAAAAATGGTAACCATCGTCTGTCTTTCTGTTGTGTTGGTAATTTTTCTGCACGTCGGTTTCCTGATCGCTGAGTTTACGTCGGCCTGGATGGATTCGACGTACTCGATGTCTTCCTTCGTCGGGTTCGTGTTGTCCATGCGCAGGTTGCAGACACCGCCGAACTCGCGCGCGATGCCGAAGTTCAGGCAGATGCTCTTGGCGTG
>JANMKB010000064.1:0-10611 GCA_031371805.1 Blastocatellia bacterium
GTGACCAAACTATTTTCGTGGCAATGAAAGCTTTACGCGACGAACGAAAAGCGGCGTCAAGACCGCCGCACTCCAAAGTGTTGACGCAATGAAATCAGGCTCTCCATCACCACAACTAATTCTAGCGGTAGACACTTCAACTCCATTGCTATCTCTGGCAATTGCGAGCGGTACTGAAATTCTTATTTCAATTGCCGACGATTCGACGCTGCCACAAGCGCAAAAAATCTTTCCGCTGCTTCATTCAATTCTGGCTGGCCTCAAACTTCAACTCGAAGACATTGACGTTTTTGCAGTCAACACCGGGCCGGGAAGTTTTACCGGCTTGCGCGTAGGGCTTGCGTCATTCAAGGGAATGGCGACGACGCTGGGGAAACCGCTGCTTGGCATTAGTGCGCTTGATGCTTCGGCATTGGCGGCGCAAATTATTGCTCTGCCAATTGCGGTACTCCAAAATGCTTCGCGGGGAGAAATGTATTGCGGGCTTCGTCGTGTGTCGGCTGATGGTTCCATTATTCAAATTGGACAGGATCAGGTAGTTGAGCCTGTGAATTTTCTTGAACGTTTGCAAAGTGAATTTAAAGATGCAGAAATTGTTTTTGTCGGCAGCGGCGCCAATCATTTATCGTTAACAATCGCGGCGCTGAATGAGCATTGGCGCGTGGTTGAAGAAACCGATTCGCTGGTGAATGTGATTGCTCTGCACGCCGGAAAGACGATACAAAATGGAGAGTATCAAACTGCCGAAGCGTATTACTTAAAACCTCCTGATGCGAAAATTAAACTCACAAGCTGAGCAGCGTGAATTGCAATTACGCCCAATGAAGACAGCCGATCTTGGTGAAATTGTCGTGCTTGAAAATGAGTGCCAGCTTAGCTCGTGGGGAGTGACAGGCTATCAGGCTGAACTGCTTAATCAGTCTGCAGTTTTGCTCACGGCAATTGTGCATCATGAGATTGTTGGATTTTTCTCCGGGCGAATGCTGGCGGATGAATTTGAGATTTATACAATCGCTGTTGCCGAGCAATTCAGACGCCAGGGATTCGGTGCGAAAATTTTAATTGCGGCGCTTGAAATTGCAAAAACGAGTGGCGCGAAAAATGCTTATCTCGAAGTCAGAGCTGCCAACGAGCCAGCTGAAAATATGTATGAACAAGCTGGTTTTGTGCTGACGGGAAGGCGCAGGGATTATTACTCAGAACCGCTTGAAGATGCTTTGCTATTTAGTTGTAAAATTGACTAGAAGCGCCTCTTGCCTTTGCTCACCGATGGGATTATTATTTGCGCATCAGGAATAAGCTTTGCTGAGTTCCAAACATGAATCTAACCTTTACAATCACATCAACAAAGGAGAGACGCCAATGAGTGTTCTAACGAGTGAAGTCACGATGAAAGAATACCTGGTAGATCATGATACGCAATATCGTGAGCTGCTGGCTGAACATCACAAATATGATGAAAGATTAAATGAAATAGCTTCGTTGCCTCATCCCAGCCAGGAAGAGCAATTAGAAGAAATTTTACTGAAAAAGCAGAAGTTGCTGCTCAAGGATCAAATGGAGATGATTGCCGTCAAATACAAAACTGCCGGCACAGGCCATTAACAATCTACTACTGGATGTGATATCGAATGTTACTTGATTACCAATAATCAAGTGTATGAAAACGGGGACACTTAGAAGGTGTTCCCGTTTTTCCATGAACAGATCAGATTGAGCGGGACAACCCAGAGTCTGATAACGCAGGTGGTGATTTGCTGTTCCCGATCCTGAAAGGTTGGCTTTAATGCTCCGAGATGCTTATCCTTTTTTGGCAATTTGTTTTGTGATTGCTATATTGTTTTTTGTAGCCGGATATTTCCTGAGTCCTGGCTTGTATTTTCTGGCGCTATTATTTTTGTTGCTGGGACTCTTTATCGCCTTTTTCTTTCGCAATCCGAATCGTGAAATTTCGACCGATCCGGCGCTGGTTTTATCTCCGGCTGACGGTCACGTTTCAATTGTGAAAGCACTTGATCCTGCTAATCCAGCCGCCGGAAATTTAGTCAGTATTTTCCTGTCGGTTTTTGATGTGCATGTTAACCGCACGCCGATTGCCGGGAAAATTACTAATGTAACCTATCAGCGGGGAAGTTTTTTGAACGCGCTCAATCAGCGTTCATCCATTGAGAATGAGCAAAACATTGTCACTGTCGAAAACGACCAGGTTAAAATTGTCTTCAAGCAAATTGCCGGAGTCATTGCGCGTCGCATTGTGTTCTGGAATAAAGTTGGTGATTCACTTGTTGCCGGCGAAAGAGTTGGCCTGATCAAATTTGGCTCACGGACAGATTTACATCTGCCACCGAATATTGAAATATTGGTCAAAAAAGGCGACCGCGTCATTGGCGGAAAATCCATCATCGGGAAAATTATCTCATGAGCGAACATCAGGAGCAGCAGCGACCACCACGCAAAGGCATCCGCAAAGGCGTTTATGTTATCCCCAGCCTGTTTACGATTGGCAATATTTTTTGCGGGTTTTATGCCGTCATTAATTCGTTCAAAGCGTATCAGGTACTCAATGATGCAGAAGCTGCCAAAATCCTTTTCAACAATGCGTCAGTGGCAATCGGCATCGCTTATTTGCTTGATGGATTAGATGGAAGGATCGCACGGCTCACGCACGCGACCAGTGAGTTCGGTGTCGAGTTGGACAGCATCGCCGATGTTATCAGCTTTGGGATTGCTCCCGCAGTTTTGGCCTATACCTGGGGTTATGGGAATTTACCGGGACACGAGCAACTGGCCTGGGGCGTCTCGTTTTTCTTTTTGATCTGTGGCGCGTTGCGGCTCGCACGATTCAATGTTCTGGCGCGTGCGCCCCGCTTTGACACACCTGGCGCGACGCCAAAATTAGATAAAAAATATTTTGTTGGCTTACCTATCCCTGCCGCCGCCGGCATGATCAGCGCCGTTGTCCATTTTATTCCCGCGCCGCAGCTCGGAGCGAATATGGAACCACGCCACTGGGGTTTGCTCGCGCTTGTCCTGTGCTTAGCCGTGCTGATGGTGAGCACCTTTCGGTACGCAAATTTTAAAGACCTCGGCCCTCGTAGTAACCAGCCATTTCTCATGATTCCAATTCTGGCAGCGCTGATTGTCAGCGTGGTTTTATATTCAGAGTGGATGTTACTGATTCTTGTTTCAGCGTATGTCGTACACGGCCCCGTTTTAAAAATCTGGGGCTTTATCAATCGAGCTAAACGCCCCGCAACAGAGGCAGAAGCGCTGAGCGAAAAATAGTTTGCCGCATCACGCCAGCCAGACATTTGTTCGCTGCATTTCTCTCGCGTATACTCAGGCATCTTTCACGCGGTTAATCAATTAATCTTAAGGAGTGGAATGCATGCCTGTAGCGTTTGAAACCATTGTTGTTTTAGACTTTGGCTCTCAATATACCCAGCTTATCGCCCGACGGATCAGGGAACTGAACGTTTACTGCGAAATTCATCCTTACAATGTGACGCTGGAGAAACTTAAGGAATTAAATCCAAAGGGCATTATTTTGTCTGGTGGCCCAAGTTCAGTTTATGAGGAAGGTGCGCCACATTGCACGGCTGAAATTTTAAATTTAGGCGTGCCGATTCTGGGGGTTTGCTATGGCTTTCAACTGCTCTGTTATTTCCTGGACGGCAAGGTTGAGCCATCACCACGACGTGAATATGGAGCCGCCATGCTCAGGGTTATTTCCGCCGGCTCGTTGTTGCGCAACCTGCCGACTGATTTGACGGTCTGGATGAGTCACGGCGATCATGTCACTGCACCACCCGCCGGATTTATTGTCACCGCGCAGACTGAAAATGCGTTAGGCGCTTTCGAGAATATTGAACGACATTTATATGGCATTCAATTTCACCCCGAAGTTGCGCATACTCCCCATGGCAAAGAAATTCTCGGTAATTTCGTTACTGATATTTGTGGCTGCCAGGCCGACTGGACAGCCGCACATTTTATCGCGGCGGCAGTTGAGAAAATCCAGTCCCAGGTGGGAGCGGGAAGGGTGGTTTGCGGCTTGTCAGGCGGCGTTGATTCCTCGGTTGCGGCGGCTCTGGTAGCGAAGGCAATTGGCCCGCGGCAGGTCTGCATTTTTGTCGACAATGGCTTGTTGCGAAAAAATGAATTCGAAGATGTCCTCCAGGCGTTTGCGGATTATGGCGAGTTAAATGTCAAAGGAATTGCCGCCGGAGAACGGTTCTTAACTGCCCTGAAAGATGTCACCGACCCGGAGCAAAAACGCAAAATTATCGGCAATGAATTTATCGAAGTATTTCAAGAAGAAGCGACGAAATTAGGCCAGGTTGATTTTCTGGTGCAGGGAACTTTATATCCCGATGTCATTGAATCTGTTTCGGTCAAAGGGCCGTCAGCGATCATCAAAAGCCATCACAATGTCGGCGGGTTACCGGAGAAAATGCACCTGAAACTGGTCGAGCCTTTACGCGAACTTTTTAAGGATGAAGTCCGTGCCGTAGGCCGTGAACTGGGTTTACCGGAAAGCCTGGTGGCACGCCAGCCTTTCCCCGGACCAGGCCTGGCTGTCCGCATCATTGGGGACATTAATGCGGACAATGTGCGGCTGCTCCAGGAGGCCGACAGCATCGTCCAAACGGAAATTAAAGCGGCGGATTTGTATCATCAATTGTGGCAGGCTTTTGCTGTTTTACTGCCCATAAAAAGCGTCGGCGTGATGGGAGATTTTCGCACTTACGAACAGGTAATTGCGATTCGTGCGGTGGAAAGTTCTGACGGCATGACCGCCAGTTGGGCGCATTTACCGTATTCGGTTTTGGAGCGAATCAGCAGTCGCATCATTAGCGAAGTGCGCGGCATAAACCGCGTTGTTTATGACATCAGTTCCAAGCCTCCCAGCACGATTGAATGGGAATAGAATGCTTAAGATATTATTAACGGTTAGCTTAAAACAGTCAAAACAATAGAGTTGTTTGCTTAACATGATAAGAAGAGTATTAAGAAGTGCTTATGAAGAAGGAATTTGTTCACCTCCATTTACATACGGATTACAGCCTGCTGGATGGCGCGATAAAAATTGGCCCACTCGCAAAAAAGGCGGCTGAATTGCAAATGCCGGCGGTTGCCATGACCGATCACGGCAACCTTTATGGAGCCTTATCTTTCTACCATAAAATGAGAGACGCTGGCGTCAAACCGATCATCGGAATGGAAGGTTATATTGCGCGTGGCAGTCGGTTTGATAAGGGCGGTGGCTCGCCGCTTGGCCCTGGCGAAAGGGCGACCAATCACATCGTTTTATTGGCCAAAAATCTGACGGGGTATCACAATTTGGTCAAGCTTTCTTCCTTCGCTTTTACGGAAGGATTCTGGCGCAAGCCTCGTTTTGATCGTGAGCTTTTGGCGCAGCACAGCGAAGGTTTAATTGGCATGTCGGCCTGCATCAGCGGCGTTCCCCAAACCTTATTGTTGCAGGATAAATTTGATGAAGCTGCCCGCGCTGCCCTCGAGTTTGAAGAGATATTTGGCAAGGGAAATTACTTCCTTGAGTTGATGGATCATGGGCTTGACGCGCAGTTACGCATCCTCAAACCTATGTCGGAATTGTCAAAACGAACGGGGATTCCGGCGGTTGTTTCCAACGATTCTCATTACTTAAATGCCGACGATGTGAAGGCGCATGATTGCCTGTTGTGCATCAGTACGGGGAAGACAGTTAACGACACGAATCGGCTCAGCTACGGCTCGCCAAAATACTATTTCCGCACCGCCGAAGAGATGTGGAAAGACTTTGGCGAAGAGCCGGAATGGCTGCATAACACCCTCAGGATTGCCGAGATGTGCAACCTTGAATTTCCCAAATCCATCGATCAGGTTCCGCATTATCCGGTTCCCGACGGACACACTATTGAGAGCTATTTTGAGGAGGTGGCACGAGCCGGATTTGCTGAGCGATACAGGGAAGTGCTCAGCCACCTCGAAGCTGCCAGATCATTAAAGTATTCAATTGAGAAATATCAGGAACGTCTGGCGCACGAAATTGCCACGATTAAGAAGATGGGTTTCCCTGGCTATTTTCTGATTGTCTGGGATTTTATTCGTTATGCGAGGCAGAAGGGAATTCCGGTTGGCCCGGGGCGTGGTTCGGCTGCCGGGAGTCTGATTGCCTATTGCATGAAGATTACTGACGTTGATCCGATGCAATACGATTTGCTGTTTGAAAGATTCCTGAACCCGGAACGGGTTTCGATGCCGGATATTGACATTGATTTTTGTGTGCGTGGCAGGCAGGACGTTATCAACTATGTCAGTGAATTTTATGGCAAACAAAACGTCGCGCAGATTATCACTTTTGGGACGATGGCTTCCCGCGCCGCGATCAAGGATGTTGGGCGCGCGTTGGACATGCCGTATTCCGAGGTCGAAAAAGTCGCCAAAATGATCCCGCCACCTGTGCGCGGACGCAATGTTTCGATTGAAGATGCCATCAAGCAAAACCCTGACTTAAAGCAAATTATTGAAAAAGATGAAAAGGTCGCTGAATTAATTGATATTGCCAGAAAATTGGAAGGCACTTCCCGGCACACTTCGGTGCATGCGGCTGGCGTAGTAATTTCACCTAAACCAATTTATGAACTTGTGCCAGTGTGCCTGAATGGAAACGGCGAGTTAACGACACAGTTCGTGATGGCTGATCTTGAGAAGACCGGGATGCTCAAGATGGACTTCCTTGCGCTAACAACTCTGACAATTATTGATGACTGCCTGAAATTCATTGAGTCCGATAACGGAATTAGGCTTGATTTATCAACCGTTCCCCTGAATGACCCTAAGGCGTTGAAGCTTTTTGAGGATGGATTGCTGAACGCTGTCTTTCAGTTTGAGAGTTCGGGAATGGTGGAAATTTGTCGTAAATTTAAACCTGAAAGCCTCGAAGACCTCTCCGCCCTCAACGCGCTTTACCGGCCCGGCCCGCTGGATGGTGGCATGGTGGATGATTATATTGAGCGTCGTCATGGTCGTCGCAAGGTGACATATATTCACGCTTCGATGAAGGAGATTTTAGAGAACACTTACGGCATTCTGGTTTACCAGGAACAGATCATGCAGTTAGCGCAAAAGCTGGCGGGGTATTCGCTGGGTGAAGCCGATCTGATGCGGCGGGCGATGGGGAAGAAGAAAAAAGAGGAGATGGCCAAACACGAAGAGAAGTTTATCAATGGCGCGATTGAGCGTGATATTCCAAAAGATAAAGCCGCGAAAATTTTTGGTCTGATGGCGCAATTTGCTGATTACGGATTTAACCGCTCGCACTCATTCGCTTATGCCTATCTCGCCTATCAAACGGCTTATCTGAAGGCGCATTACCCCACCCATTTTTACGCCGCTGTGCTGACCAGTGAAGGCGACAACACAGAGAAAGTCGCCCGCTATATTGGCGAAATGAAGAGCATGGGATTTGCCCTGCTGCCACCTGACATCAACACCAGTAACCAGGGGTTCACGCCGGTTGGTGATGCCGTTCGTTTCGGGCTGGCGGCGATTAAAGGTGTCGGCGAAACTGCCGTCCAGTGCATCGTCAAAGCCAGAGAATCCGGCGGTCACTTTAAATCGCTCTTCGATCTGGCGGACAGGATTGACACTCGCGCAGTCAATAAACGTGTCTTTGAGGCAATGATTAAATCTGGTGGCGCGGATACTTTGGTTGGTGGACAATCAGGTCAGCGGGCCGCGATGCTTTCGGCGATGGACAGTGCAATGGAACAGGGAGCCAAAGCCCAGCGCGACCGCGATTCAGGGCAAATCGGCTTTTTTGAAATGATCACCGAAGCACAGGGCGAACAAACGCTCCCGAAAGTGAAAGAATGGACGCGCCGGGAACAACTGAATTTTGAGAAAGACTCGTTAGGATTTTATGCCAGTGGACATCCGCTGGAAGAATACACCGAAATGCTCAAGGGACTGGCGAATGTGGACGCTGGAAATATCTCTGAACATGCGCACGGCGACATTGTCGCAATGGGTGGAATGATTATTGACTTAGCTGTGCGGACGACCAAAAAAGGTGATCGGTTCGCGCTGTTCCGCCTCGAAGATCAATTTGCTTCGGTCAAAATTGTTTGCTGGCCTGAGCAATATAATAAATGCAAAGCACATATCGAAGACGGCAAAGCTTTACTGATTAAAGGCAAACTTGAACTTGCCGACGATGGCACGGCGACTATCATTACGCAGGAGTTGCAACCACTGGATGGAGCGAGAGCAAGCGCTGCCCGCGAGATGATTATCAAAGCGGATGAAAGAAGCGTAACCAGCGAAAACCTGAAAACTTTAAGTAATATTTTCAATGCCAGCGCCGGACACGCGCAGGTGACGTTTGAAATCAGGACTGCCGCGCAGCAGGTCGTCAGAATTCGTCCGCATCAGTTTTTACGGGTGAAAATTACGCCCGAACTGGAAACTTCGATTAAAAGCATTTGCCCGGAATGGGAAATCAATTTCATCCTTAATTAAATTTATGGCTAAAGAACCGCATTTGGAATTAGTTGTCCCCGGCGAACGTCAGCCGATGGAACGTGTGCAACTCGCACGCCACGACCGCCGCCCTTACGCGCTTGATTATATCGAGCGCATCTTTACCGATTTTCGAGAGTTGCACGGAGACCGCTCCTTTCGTGACGATCCGGCGATTGTGGGCGGAACCGCAAAGCTTGATGACCGTCCGGTAATGATCATTGCGCATCAAAAGGGCAGGCATTTAAAAGATCGCCAGTATCGAAATTTTGGCATGCCGAAACCCGATGGCTATCGCAAAGCCATGCGCCTGATGGAACTCGCCAATAAATTTTCACGCCCGATTATTTCCCTGATAGACACGCCCGGCGCGTATCCGGGGATTGATGCGGAGGAGCGCGGACAAGCCCAGGCCATCGCGTGGAACCTCCGCGAAATGTCCCGCCTGAGCGTTCCGATCATCGTCACCATCACAGGCGAAGGTGGCTCCGGCGGAGCGCTGGCCATTGCTGTTGGCGATGTCGTCAACATGATGGAGAACTCCGTTTATTCTGTCATCACAATTGAAGGCTGCGCCGCGATTTTGTGGAAAGATTCATCGCAGGCTCCCAACGCCGCCGCCAGCATGAAAATTACCGCGACCGATTTAAAGCAGCTCGGCCTGATAGATAACATCATCCCCGAACCGGAAGAAGGCGCTCAAGTAGACTGGGATCAGGCAGCGACCGTCCTGAAACAATCAATTCTGGCTGGTTTGAAATCAGTCGAAAAATTGTCAAACGAAAAACGATTAGCCCGGCGATACGAGAAATTCCGCGCCATGGGGAAAGTCCTCGAAAGGTAATAGTGCGCCATGTCGGCGCGCCGACAATTACCGCATGCTACGGCAAATATTGACTATATTGCCTTGTAGTTCGGCCTTACGTTGCTCACGCTTCAATGGAGCCACGATCATTCAATCGTGGAAATGATGCTTCAGTCCTGGAATCTTGCCAGCCAGTCCAATAGAGAAATTCTCTTCGCCGGCCAATGTGCTTTTGCCAATCTCAAATTCCGACGTGACACCAAAATCTACCCCGGCCTTCGTTGCTTTCTCAAAATAGGGGTGCGCCTCCAGCGCCGCCAGAGTTTCGTGATAGCCGTGCTCACTGACCGATTGGAATCCCGTCCTTAACGCACTCCACGAAAGCGCCGGATGCGTCAGAAAATGATACCCACCCTGCCGCAAGATAATAGACAATTCGCCGCCCGCCATCATCGGACGTGTGATGTCCAACAAGCCAATGCCAAACTTGCCGAGGGATTTTTTGAGTTCGATTTGTGCGGTTTTGAGTCCTGCGCCGTCATTGGCGATGATGGCTTTCATCGCCGCGTTGTACGCTTTGAGCGCAGCGGCCTTTTTGGCAGGTTTGAGATTCGGCAAGCCAAGCATGGCTGTCACGAAATTGTTGGAGAATTTTACCGGGTCAAAGCTGGTAGAGATTCCGACGGGCTGACGTCGAAAGTGAATCTCCTCTACGCTGCCTTCCTGTTCAGATGTTCTTCCAGTGCCGCTTCCGCCGCCTTCTGTCCGCCCTTCTTCAAGCCCGCTTCGTACACCGTCGCCGCGTCCGAGAGGCACCGGCGGCGTTTGGCGAAGGCTGCCTTGTTGTCCATCTCCGCCACTGTCCGGCGGACTTCCTTCATCACGTTGCGCTCGAATTCTTCCTTGTTGATTGTTGCCATTAGCCAGTTCCTCCAAAAGAGATTTCACGTCCGGGTGGACACGTTTTAATTGCGCTAACCCTGCGCTGCCGTATCGTTTTACGACCTGCGCAAAATGCGACTGCTTCAATGGAGCCACGATCATTCAATCGTGGAAATGCTGGATTGAGCGGCACGGGATGGCGACAGGCCGCAAGCTTCAATGGAGCCACGATCATTCAATCGTGGAAATCTGTCGTTGTACACGCCTTGCTCAATATCGGTGTGAGGCTTCAATGGAGCCACGATCATTCAATCGTGGAAATGCGGAGAACTTCAAGTCACAGATCACCAGCCTGGTGCTTCAATGGAGCCACGATCATTCAATCGTGGAAATTCCAC
>JANMKB010000083.1:0-5959 GCA_031371805.1 Blastocatellia bacterium
ATTCCATACTGCTCATAAAATTCTTTTTCAAAGGGTAAAATCACGAGCATCCGCTCGACATCGCGTTTGATGGCTTTGACGCGATAGCTGCGCCACGCCCACACCTGCGGACTGATGTAATAAAATACGCGCTGTCCATCACGCTTCAGCTTTTTTGCCAGACGCAAATTGAACTCCGGCCAGTCCAGCAAAATCACGGCGTCGGGTTGGCGAATTTTTGCTGCCTCGCGCAACTGGCGGAAAACGTGCAGGAATTTTGGCAGGGCTGCGGCGACTTCGAGCGCGCCCATAATCGCCAAGTCACGGACATCAACCAAAGTCTCAACCCCAGCCGCACGCATTTCATCCCCGCCAGCGCCAAAAAAATTAAATTGCACATCGGGACGCAGGCGGCGCAACGCTTTGACCAGATGCGCGGCGTGCTTATCGCCGGAGGCCTCGCCCGCCACGAGCATCAATTTGAGGCTGGAATTTTTTGAAAGTTCGGCGTTCGTTTCTTTTACCTGATAGCTGCTCACTTAGTTTTGACAGGCAAACTGAGGTGTGAGGGGAATTGTGGTGAGCGAAACACACGCTGTGTCGCCGCCTGATAATCTGAATCTTTCGCCTTGAAAATATTCTCAACGAATTTTTGCGGATTGCGATCATAAACCGGAAACCATGTGCTTTGGACCTGCACCATCAGGCGATGACCTTTTTTGAAGGTGTGATCCGCCCAGCGCAAATCCCAGGTATATTCATTTACTTCATTCGGCTTGATCGGCTCCGGCTGCGCAAAACTTTTGCGATAACGACCGCGAAAAATTTCATCCGCGACCATTAACTGAAAACCGCTCATGCGCATGTCCGGCGCCCATTCTTCGGGATACACATCAATCAATTTCGCAATCCAGTCACTGTCGCTGCCTGTTGTGGACGCAAAGAGATGCGCCAGCACCTGACCAGAAATTGTAATGTCCTCGGTCAAAGGTTCAGTTTCCCAACTCAGCACATCGGGGCGATTGTGAACGAAGCGCTGATCTTCCACCAGCCACGTGCGCCAGTCGGAGCCTTTCGGATGATAGGTTGCCTGAATCGGACGATGGCGATAAGGCACGGGATGTTTTGGATCAGAAATATATTCGTCGTAATCGTTGGAGTTTTGTTTGGGAGCATCGAATGACAGTTTGCCATCACGCTGAAAATACAGATTGCGCGGCGTGATATTTTGTTTGGGCGGCCACGCGTCGTAAGTTTTCCATTCGTTGCTGCCGGTTTCAAAAGTCGTCGCTTCAGGTAATTTGAACTCGCCTTTGCCTTTCAAATGAGTTGCGAAAAAAGGCGCTTGAATTTTCTCGCGGAAGTATTGGCTGGTCGCGGAGGCAAACTCAATTTTGCCCAAATTACTCCCGCTGCTTCTGGCCCAGCCGCCGTGATTCCAGGGGCCGACAACCAGATAATTCAAATTGTTAGTATCGTTTTTTTCGAGCGCGGCATAAGTAATCATCGCGCCGTAAAAATCTTCCTGATCCCACCATCCGGCGACGTTCAGCGTCGGCACAGTCGGCTTCGTGACAATTTTATCCAGGGCTTTGCTCTGCCAGTTGCGATCATAGGTTGGGTGATTGATGAAACTTTCCCAGGTCGGCAATTTGCCCTTGAAATATTTTTCATTCACATTCGACAACGCGCCGAGCCTTAAATACCAGTCGTAAGTATCGTAGCGGTCATGTTTGAAATCGGTGTCTGTTTTCGCTGTTTCTAACTCGTAGACATATTCAAAACCATAGCTTAGCCGAAAGGCTCCGTTATGAAAAAAATCATCGCCCATCCAGGTATCACCCATCGCGGCCTGTGGTGAAGCGGCCTTCAAGGCGGGATGCGGTTCAATCAACGCCATCACCGTTGTCCAGCCGCCATAAGAAATTCCGAACACGCCCACGCGCCCGTTATTATTGCTGACGTTTTTGAGCAACCAGCCAATCGTGTCGTATGTATCCGTCGTTTCGTCTATCGCTTTGGGATCATTTTTATTTTCGCGCAACGGGCGATTCATCACGAATTTACCTTCGGATTTATAGCGCCCGCGAATGTCCTGAAAAACAAAAATATAACCGTCTTTGATAAGTTCTTTCTGCGCGGCATTGAGGCCGTCACTATCATGACCATCAACGCCGTAAGGAGTGCGATCCATCAGGAGCGGCAACGGCTCAGACATATTTTCCGGCGCGAGAATTACCGTATGCAATTTGGCGCCATCGCGCATCGGAATCATCACATCAGTTTTTTTGAAAGGGACTTTTCCTGCTTCCTGTTTGGCAGGCGCAGTGGCTTGCGCATAGACAGGGGGCGAGTAAAAGCTCAAAGCCAGCAGCAGGCTCAGGCCGTAAAATTGTTTTGAGTATTTCAGCATTACAACTCCTTCATTGCCGTATAAATGCAGAAACACGCACGCAGTAAGTGTGCCTTATATTTGCCCTTATATTTGCCCTTACTGCGTGCGGGCTTCCGCAGTTATTTCTTGCGATATTTTTCAAACCAGCCACGCAAATATAAAATCTGCGCAATGCGATTCGAGGGATGGCGCGGCGTCGCATTGAAAGGATGAAATTCATCGTTGATTCGCACCATCACCGTCTCAACTTTGCGCAATTTTAAGGCACGATAATATTGCTCCGTTTGTTCCATCGGCGTCCGCAAATCTAATTCCCCAGTCATCAACATTGTCGGCGTCGTCACGTTGCCAACATAAGTAATCGGCGAGCGGCGTGTGTGTTCGGAAGCATCTTCCCACGGTAATTTTTTGAAATTGTAATACCACGAAGCGCCATCCGTAGTGCCGACAAAGCTGTACCAGTTAATGACAGGTTTCATCACAACGGCAGCCGTAAAACGATTTGTGTGACCAATAATCCACGAAGTCAGGACGCCGCCGCCGCTGCCTCCGCACACAAATAAATTACGTTCATCAACGTAGCCTTTCTTCATCACAGCATCTACACCATTCATCAAATCGTCGTAATCCTGCCCCGGATAATTGTTGTTGATCGCGTTGCCGAATTCTTTGCCGTAACCCGTTGAGCCGCGTGGATTCGTGTACAGCACAACGTAGCCCGCCGCCGCATGTTGTTGAAATTCAAAATTCATCCCCACGCCGTACATCGCATGCGGGCCGCCGTGAATGTACAAAATCAGCGGATATTTTTTGGCCGCATCGAAATCAGGCGGCTTCACGATCCAGCCCTGCACTTTCATTCCGCCCACGGAGTCGTACCAGATTTCTTCGACTGCGCCGAGTTTTTTCCCGTCAAGCACGTCGCCATTCACGTCCGTTAATTTTTTGATGACAGGTTCTTTTACTTTGAAAATTACGACATCGCCGGGTTCGGTTGCGCTCATCAGCGTTCCGACCGCATAACCATTTTGCGCAATGTTAGCAAGGTTGATTTGATGTTCGCCTTTGGTGATTGGCGAGACTTCACCTTTCAGGGAAACGAAATTTACATTGTTTGCGCCGCGATCTTCCGTCGTGAAAAAGATACCATTATTTTCGGCTGACCAGTTAATTTCAGATGGCGCACGATCCAGTGTCGTGGTCAATTCGCGTTTGCCGGAACCATCTATATTCATCAGGTAAAGATGCGCTACGCTGTAGGTGTCGGCGCTGAAATCCGAGCCGACATACGCGACAAATTTTCCATCGGGCGAAACAGTAGGGGTGGTATCCGGCCCCTTGCGATCCGTCAATTGTTTGATCGTACCGGCATTGATATGAAGCGCGTAAATGTCTGATCCCCAGCGATCATATTCGGCATCAGCACGCCGCGCCGCGCTGAATAATATTGTCGTTGCATCAGGCGTCCATTCCGGTGCGCTGTGATTGTAATCGCCATCGGTTAATTGGCGCGGAGTTCCGCCTTCACTCGAATTGATGACAAAAATATGTGCGAAGGTGTCAGGCAAATTGCCTGCGCCATCAGCCCGCCAGTTCAATGTATCACTGACTTTCGGAGGATCAATCCACTTCGCGCCATTTGGACGCGGCGGCATTTTGATGGCAAATTTTTGTTGTGAGGCAGGCATTGCCATTGTGAAGGCAATGCGTTTTCCATCGGGCGACCAGGTAAGATTTCCGGGACTTCGTTCAAGCCGCGTAAGTTGTGTCTCTGCGCCGGAGTCCAGCCACTTGACGAAGACTTGTGCGCCTGCTGGCTGCCCCGCCGCAATGTAGGCGATGCGCTTTCCATCGGGTGACCATTGTGCTGCTGCGCCTTTAACGAGGAAGCGGTTGCGGCTGCCATCCGCATTCACCATCCAGATGTCGGATTCGTATTTGTCGTTGAGCTTATCCGTCCAGCGGCGCGTGTAAACAATCTGGCTGCCATCAGGAGAGATTTGTGGGGCCGCGACAAATTCCCAGTCGAGGTATTGCTCAACGGTGAGTTTGTTGTTGCCATTGGCAAAGGCGTGAATAACTAAGGTGAGAAGCAGTACTAAGGAGAAAAATTGTTTTAGCATAAAACTCTTGAAGGTAGGATAGGCGTTCCACCTGTCACTTCTGGAAATAAGAGGGAGGACAGGCGGGACGCCTATCCTACTTTGGAATTGCCCAGGGAATCACGTAGGCAAAAAACATCACGATTAATCCCACCAGAATTGCCAGCGCGAGGCTGTGTTTGAAGACTGCTTTAAAAATTGCTGCTTCATTACCTGCCTGTTGCGTCGCCGCGCTGGAAACGACGATGGATTGCGCGTCAATCATTTTGCCCATCACGCCACCGGCGGAATTCGCCGCGCCCATCAAAATTGCACTTAATCCAAGTTGCTCCGCCGTCACTTTTTGCAGATTGCCGAACAGGGCATTTGATCCGGCATCGGTTCCCGTCAACGCGACGCCCATCCATCCCAGCATTGTTCCAAAGAACGGATACAACTTGCCAGTTCCCGTCAGGCTCAAGCCCAGCACCGTATCCATGCCGGCATAGCGCGTGACGTAAGCCAGCCCGACCATAAAACTGATCGCCAGAATTGACGGGATCATTTCGAGAAACGTATTTTTGAAAATGCGGAAAGTTCTGCCGAGCGGGAGTCCGGCTAACAGGGCGGCGATGAAGCCTCCAATAAAAATTGCGGTGCCGGGAATTCCGACAAAATTCAAATTCACGGTTGCATCTTCCGGCAATGGTTTGGGAGCCACGGGCGGCATTTTCAGCACAGCGTTATGCAGCATCGGCATCGGTTGTTTGAGCGCATCGAAATTCAAATATTTTTGGATCGAAGGCAAGCCCGTTACAAAAATTAAGACAGAGGCAATGATGAATGGCGACCAGCCTTTGAGCACTTCAGCGAGTGAATGTTTGTGATGAAGCTCCGGCATATCAGGATTGACGGGAATGATTTCTTTCGGCTTCCAGAATTTCAAAAATATCACCATCACCAGCAACGAAAAAATTCCGGCGACAATGTCAACCAAGCCAGTATCCTGAAAATTTGACCAGTAAAATTGCATTCCGGCGAACGACACGCCGCTGACGATTAAAGCGGGCAAGACCTGCATGGTTTCTTTCCATCCGACCATACTTCGCACCAACCAGAGCGGCAGGATGACAGAAAGGATTGGCAAAATTCTCCCGGTCATTGCGCTGAATTGCGCCTCCGGCAAACCTGTGACTCCGGCTAAAGTACGAATCGGATTCCCGACGCCACCCCACGCGACCGGAGCCGTGTTAGCGATCAAGCACAAGGTCGCCGCCTGAAATGGTTGAAAGCCCAGCCCGATGAGAAATGATCCGGCAATCGCGACGGGAGCGCCGCCTCCGCCTGTGCCTTCAAGAAAAGCGCCGAAGCAAAAGGCGATCAAAATTAGTTGCAATCTTTTGTCACCGGAAAGTCCGGCGATGGAATCTTTCATCACTTGAAACTGTCCCGTTTCGCACGCGATGTTGTACAAAAAAATCGAAGCGATGATGATCCAGGCGAT
>JANMKB010000086.1:0-15596 GCA_031371805.1 Blastocatellia bacterium
CCTTTATCCTGCGGATTCGTGCGCACCGCAACGGTGAAATAATCTGCGCGCATGCCCGACGTGATAAATGTTTTCTCGCCGTTCACAACATAACAATCTCCCTCACGCATCGCAGTCGTCTTGAGGCTGGCGACATCCGAACCACCCGCTGGTTCGGTGATTGCCAGCGCCGCGATTTTTTCTCCGGCCAGAATTGCGGGCAGAACACGCGCTTTCATTTCTTCACTGCCTGCCGCCAGAATTGGCGGCGCAGCAATCGTGTGCGACAATAACGAAGCCAGAACGCCGCCGCTGCCACATTGCGCCAATTCGTCGGCAGCAATCAGCGAATAAAAAATGTCGGCGGGCGTACCACCGTATTCTTCCGGGTAGCCCATACCAAGCAAACCAATCGCAGCAGCCTGACGATATAGCTCGCGGGGAAATTCTTCCGCTTCATCCCATTCGTTAACGAAGGGCGTGATTTCACGTGCCACAAACGCCCGTAAGCTTTGGCGAAACTGTTCGTGTTCGGGTGAATAATAATGTAGGTTTGGTTGTGGGTTGAGCATAACAATGAGCAGGCAGGTTGCGTCAGGCGTAAGAATAGAAGTGTGGCATAAACTTTCCAGTTTGCGCTGTGTTCTCAGGATCAGTTTTGAATAAAACCTTACGCTCAACGCGAGCTGGTTTTTCACCAAAACTACAGCTAAGAAAACAATGCAAGCTGAAAGTTTACGCCACGTTGTTAGAACACTAATTTCAAGCCGAACTGGAAGCGGCGCGGATCAAACGCGGATTGGAACGCCAGCGGTTGCCCTAACGCTAAGCTGCGATCCGTGCGGCCTTTCAAGCGTACTGTTCCGGCATTGTAATCCGGCTCAGTAAATTTGCCCGTCGCATCAACCGTGGGCGGAATGATGTCACGCACTGCTGCGTAATTCGTCCGGTTGAAAAGATTGACGACTTCAACCGTAAAATCCAATCGTGTAGCGCTGTCCTGCCGGAAACGGAAGCTCCGGGTCAACCGCGCATCAATGCTCTTGAAATTCGGGCCGATGCCAGTGTTGCGACCGATATAAAACAGCCGATCATTGGCGGCACGAGTGTCAGCATTGATGTCTTGTCCCGTCGTTAACGTGAACGGAATTCCGCTACGAATGGAAATGATCGGAGCCAGCGAAAAATCTTTTAACGCCGCATTTTTCCACGGGCTGGTGAACACTCCGCTGAAAACATAGTTGTGGCGCAAATCAAAGCTCGACAAAGCACGATCCAGATAGAGTCGTGTTGGGAACGGCGCATAGAATGCGGTATTGAAATCGGTCACGTCGTCAATCGTCTTGCTCCAGGTATACGAAGACTGGAACGAAAAATGATTGGTAAAGCGTTTCGTAATCGAAAGCGTCATGCCGTGATAGATCGAATTGCCGCGCGAAGAATATAAACTGCGCTGCGTGATAGTCGGATCAATCGCCTGATACAACGGGCCAAACGCCGGATTGCGCGTCAACAAGGCAGCAGCATTCGCGGCGGACGCCGTGCATCCTGCCGTTCCTGCTTCGCAATAATTCACCGGGACAGGTTGCTGAATATGCACGCCGCGATACAGGTTGTAGGCAATTTCAACGCTGAGATCATTTGTGATCTGACGCTGAAGACCGAGGTTCGCCTGCACGGAATAATTGGCTTTGTAATTATCACCGACCTCAATCACTACACGTCCGGGACCTTTGGGGCCAGTAGTAACACCCAGCGCATTCAGTTGCGCTTGCGTCACTTGCTTGAACGGTAACGATCCGGCTGCTACGCCTCCTGCCCACAGCGTTGCCGGAGTTTGCGAAGCCGGGAAAGCTGGTGAACGGAAGACCTGACTTAGGTATTCGCCAGTGTCATTCAGCAAATTTGTCAGGTAAGGAATTTGATAATAAACCGGCGAATAGAAAATTCCTCCACCGCCGCGAATAACTGTTTTCTTGTCGCCAGTCACATCAAACGCGAAGCCAACACGAGGAGAAAAATACTTCGCAGTCGGCACTGGTCCTGGCTCACCGTCATAATCAAGGCGTCCACCAAAATCCAGTGAAAGCCGATTGTTCACCTTCCATGAATCCTGGGCGAAAAAGCCGAGATAATTCACTCTGCCTTTCCACGTCGAATTACCGAAGCTTTGCCGATACAGGAAAGGCAAGCCGAAATTGAAGCTCTGAAGTGCGTTGAGTTGCGTCCCCGCAATCAATGTATTGAACGTGGCTGTCCCGGTCGTCGCATTGGTACAATCAGTCGCTGGGCGCGGGGTTGCGGCAGTCGTACAAACGGCTGCGACAATTGCGCCCTGGGTGGCGGCTGGCAATGATCCCAATAATACGGTCAGCGGATAAACACCACTTGAAAAAGTCCATTCACCACCTACCCAAAGATCGTTCTGAACTTCGTAATTCACCGGACGGAACGAACCACCAAATTTCATTGTGTGATTACCTCGAATCCACGTCAGGTTATCTTCAAACTGATAGCGATCCTGTTTTGTGTTGAAGGGAGCCAGCGAATTGCGATTGAAAGCGGCAAGCCCATTAATGATCAGTGCCGTACTACCCGGAGGTCGCGGAGTCGTCAGCGCAGAGTTCTTTGGTGACAACTGAACCCGCGCCTGATTCACGACGTTCGATCCGAAATTATGCGTCCAACCCACTAAAATTGTGTTATCAGCTACTTTTAAATCTGTCGCATTGCTGGGTGAAGTTCCCGGATCAGTGCCAAGTTGTTCATTAAAATTCCGCGCCAGCGAAAAGCGTCCCATGATGACATCGTTCTGGCTCAGGTTGTAATCCACGCGCGTGATCCAGTTATTCAAGCGGAACGGCGCGTTGATAATGCCTTCGTTCGCACGCAACAAATTGTAAGCCGTCGGATTGCTGGCGGCGCTGGTGGTCAACGCGGTACGAAATCCGTTGGCAACCGCTACCACTGTTGGATCAGTTGAAGTTGCCAGACGCGTGAGCAACGCGGATTGCAAAGCACCAGGTTGTGTCAGGCTGCTGCCGCTATAGCTGCGGAAGCGTGGCAGATCAAGTTTTTGCCGCTCATAATTCGTAAAGAAGAAAAGTTTATTTTTCGCCAGCGGCCCGCCAAACGTGAAGCCGGGATAAACCTGTTGCTGAAACACTCGTGTGCCAGCCGGAACAAACGTGGGAATAAACCGCTCCTTCGCCGAGGTTTTATCTGAACGGAAAAAGATATAACCGCTGCCGTGATAATTATTCGTGCCACTGCGCGTCACGACGTTGAGCGCGGTTCCGGCAGTGAAGCCGAATTCCGCATTGAACGAATTTCGATTGACCTGAAATTCCTGCACAGCTTCAGGGCTGATCGCAAAGCGCAATTGTCCGCTGCCATATTCGTTCTCGCCACCATCTACCGTCACCAAATTGTTACGACCGTTACTTCCGCCAATCGAGAATCCAGACGAACCGAAGGTAAACCGGCCTCCTGATTGCACACGCGGAGCAGCGGAACTGGACACGCCGGGCAAAGTGAACACATACGAAGTAAAATCGCGTCCGACGTTCGGGAGGTTTTGAATCTGGCGACTTTCAATCGTATTCGATTGCTGCGTCCGCTCAGTTTCAATCAATGCCCCTTCCGTCGAAATTGTGACTTCACCCGCCAGTCCGCCGATTTGCAATTTGATGGGGAGATCGGCTACCTGACCAATTGTTAATTGAATATCTTTGACTAACTGTTTGGAAAAGCCCTGGGCATTGACCGTAATTTCATACGGGCCAGGACGTAACGTGAGAAAGACGAACTCGCCGTCCGCAGCTGATTGCGTGGTTCGTTCAGTTCCCTGTTCGGTGCTTTTGATAGTCACAGTCGCATTGGGAATGTTCGCGCCCTGTTGATCGGTGATCGTGCCTGTGACAGTTGCCGAGGTAACGTCGGCCTGAGCAAAAGCGTTAATGGAAAGCAGCAGGAATGCCATTGCTGACAGACAGCGCCGGACAATAATTTTCTTCATGACTTTTCTCCTTCGTTCAGTCACCCAAAGCTGGGGGAGTGACATAGTTGATGTACGATTGGTCGGGATTTTAAAGAGCTAAGACGCTGCACAAACAGGCAGCCAAAGCCTGACTTAACTTCAGACAAGAGCAAAAAAAATATTTCCCAGACAAGCTATTTTTATTCGTGAAGGGTAACTCTGATAATCGTTTATTTGGACGTGCTGATTCTACTTTGTCTTTCCGCCCAAACAAAGCTATTTGGGGCAAAAATATTACGGACAGCTTATTTTACCGGCAGCAGACTCAGCGCCCGTTCAGCCAGCGCCGTGATCGTCAATGACGGATTGACGCCAGGATTGGCCGACACCGCCGAACCATCAATCACATACAATCCATCGTAACCAAACACACGATGCTGATGGTCAATCACTCCTGTCTCGGCGGACTCCCCCATACAACAACCACCGAGAATATGGGCGGTAGTTGGAATGCCTAAAAATGATTCGGTCGCAATGCTCGTAGGCAAACCGTTGATTTTCTTTGCAATCCGTTCAGCAAGTTCATCCGCTTCAGGAATATTGGCAGTTGCCTGCGCACCAGTTCCCCGTCCGGTGGTCAGTTTGCGCCGCTTGAGCTTCAACCGAATCGTGCCTTCGAGCGTGCGCATATATAACAGGATCATCGTGTATTTTGCATAATCCGGCACGAGATACGCTCTGACAACTTTGATTGGGTGACGAACGAGCAGACGGAGGAGATTGGCGCCGCGTGTCAGCAAATCGTCGCCGCTCACGTGCGGGGCAGAGAGTAAACGCCAAAAGCCTGAGCCTGCCGAATACCGCACCGGCTCCAAATGCGAATGTTCATCCGTATGCAAAATCGAACCGATGGCAATGCCTTTCGATAAATCCCGCTCGCGCTGTTCAGAAATCACCGCGATGATGGATTCGGAATTCGTCCGCACGAAATCTCCCAGCCGTTCTGACAAGCGCGGCAATCCCTGCGGATCAGCTTTCATCTTCAGCAACAACGGCACAGTTCCCAGCACGCCGCCGGCAAAAATAACATTGCGAGCAGTGAAAACTTTTGCCGGTGAGAATTGTTTGGCTTCGATGCGATAGCCCTGTGTTTCAAGCGGACGCACCGCCACGACTTCGGTATCGGTTTCGACGTGCAAGCCCTGTTGTTCGGCTAAGTACAAATAATTTTTGTCGAGCGTATTTTTCGCGTTATGCTGACAGCCCAGCATACAACCGCCGCAATAAATGCAGCCCGTCCGCGTCGGCCCTTTGCCCCCAAAAAACGGATCAGCCACGGTCTGGCCCGGCGTGCCAAAATACACGGCGACTTCGGCGCGATGAAAATCATTGGGGCGACCAATTTCCGTGGCAACTTCGCGGAGAATTTCATCAGGATAGGTCAAATGTGGATTTGTCGTAGCGCCCAGCATGTGCCGCGCAGTTTGGTAATGCGCCGCTAACTCTGTTTTCCAATTGGCGAGGTGTGCCCACGAAGCCGCGGCAAAAAAATCATCACCTGGAATCGGTAGCGTGTTCGCATACACGAGCGAACCGCCGCCCAATCCGACGCCGGAAACTACGGTTAAATCCGGCAGGAAAGTCAGCTTGAATAAACCGCGAAACCCCACCCGGGGAAACCAAAGCCAGCGTTTCAAATCCCAATTGGTTTGGGGAAAATCCGTGGCCTGCAAACGCCGTCCTTTTTCCAGCAACAAAACACGGTAGCCCTTCTCAATCAACCGCAACGCCGCGACGCTGCCGCCAAAACCTGAACCAATGATAATGAAATCGTAATCCACAGTCCGCCTTCTTAAAATAGTTTTCCAAAGTTTAGTACAAATCCGCAGCAGTACATAATGGCAGAGCCTATGGAGTGCTACGACTGGTCGTAGCTTTTCGTTCGTGTCTGAACTGTTGAGGTCAACCTGATAGTTTCAACGGCGAACGCCAAACGAACAAATATTCTTTACCTGTTTTGATGGAACATCGTTCTGCCTCAATGGCGCTGATGGTTCTATCGTCTGGAAGAAACAGAATTCCGGCACCAGCGCGCCAATTGTAGTTGACGGACAAATGCTGATGACTACAAAAGAAGCACGGAGCGGCAAAGCTTATGAAGGTTTAATTCGTAGGATGCGAAAAAAGGGAGCGCCAGTGATACACAATAAATTGCCGGGAGTGAAGCCGAATACTTGAACAAAGGAAAAGGCGGCGGCGTGGCAATCAGCCAGGCCTCATAGCAAGCCCTCGATTCATCCGTCGGCTTCGGTGACGGCGCACCATCCGCCGCAAATATTTCTGCCGCGGATAAAAATGTTGGAATCTCAACCGTAGCTGGAGGCTGGGCATATCAGGGTTCACGCGCCGCGTATGGAAACGGGCAGATGCTCAACGCCCAGTGCGGTTTTATTAATTCCATCCGCGCCAAAGATGGAATGGCGAACTGGCGAGCAGAAATAAACGGCACTGAAATTCAAGCCGCCTCGCAGGTCTTCTCACCTCCGGCGCTGGGCAGTTTGAATATGTATTTGTGCGGCGCACAAGGCCACTTAATTTCGCTCAAACAACAAGCTGGAGCCGTCAACTTCGCCTATGCCTTTGGAACGGCAATTACATTTCAGCCAGCCCTCGCCGGCGGAAATATTTATTTCGGAACTGTTGATGGCAAATTGATCTGTCTCAGGACAAATGCAAAAGATGCCGATGGCTGATATGCCTGGAGCGGTAACGCGCAACACAATAAAAAGCTTTAATTGACTGTGACCCGATGGAGATCAAATCAGCGATTGATAAATCGCGGGGCTGAGTTCTCTGGCGTATTTCAACCCTCCGAGGAAATCCGCTGCGGTGGCTTCTGATTATTCCGTTCATCAAAGACTGCGGTCACGAAGCCACCCGCACAACCACAAACACTGTAATCCAAGAAAAGATAAGTATTGTCCGGCTTCTGCACCATCGTCGTCCGCCCGAGCCCGTCAAAATTCGCATGCGTCCATTCCCACACGTAGGCCCCGTCGTTCAGGGTGAAGCTGCTATCAGTGCGTTCATCCACCCGCTGCGCCGTATTTTCATCACTCCAGTTGGTCAGAATCGTTTGTCGCAAGTTGACGTTGCCCGTCTCCCGCCATTTGACCAGCACATGCTCGGTCTGCCTGCTGGGACGATTATCCACCGACTCACTGACAGCCTTGCGCGTAGTGGTTTTTGTGCCGGTAGTTTTGGTAGTGGGTGGCACGGGCAGCGCCAGCAGGGGCATGGAAATTAAACTGGCAATCAGGAAGGCGACGAGGAAACGATGAGCAAATGGCAGCAGGGGAAAATTCTCCATGCACACAGGCGACGCTGGACACAATAACCGGACGGGAACAAGCTTCTCACCACTCTGCCTGAGTGCGCAAGCGGAAGCCGAAAACGGCTCTGCAATTGATTGAGACTTAACTTCTGAGCGAGGTAAAACGCTGAAGCAGTTGGTTGTTTTCAAACGGACAAAATTGTTTTGGAAGACGGGCAGGAAACCATGCCTCTTACGATTCCTTGTCAAGGGTTTTTGTTACTGGTTGAAAAACTAAGGGGAATTTTATGAAACAGGCGTGAAAAGCCAGCCACCGCATTTATCTGCGATTTTTGTAACCCTGCTTAATAAATTCCGGCACGTCTGGTTCCAGTTTGAATTGCTGGATTGTTGGTTGATGTTTTTGCGTCATCGCCCAGCGTTGCAACCACGAAGTTCCGCTCCGTCCTGTATATCCATCAGGCAATTGATACGCTTTATCCTGCAATGCTTCCGCCAGTGAAATAAACTTGTAGCCGCGCTTTTTCATCATTACGAGCAGCGCCCCAAAATGTTGTGCATTCAGCGGATTTGCATGAACCAGCAGAATTTGTCTGAGCTCGTAACCCAGCAGCGTGGTGGATTGCTGCTCATAAAATTCCAGCACCGAATTCATATATGGCACATACGCTGCGGCGACGCGCTTCATCAACGCACGATCATTCTTTTTCATTGCGTCGGCGTATACCGCCGCGAACATGTAATCACTATTATCAACTGTGACAGGGGCTACGATGTAATTATGCGCGGCGATAATTTTGTCGAAGGCGGCTTTCTTTTCGGGTGACGAGCCTGTGTTTAAGTACGGATGCCGAAAATATTTTTCCTGCCTGCCTTTGGCTGCCAGCAATTTCTTTGTGACCTGTTCACCTGTCACTAACTCCTGCGCAAATTTTTCCGGCGTAGCGTCGAACATATCCACGTGCGAATACGTGTGATTGCCAAGCTCAAAACCCGCATCAATCCACATCTGCAAAATCGCCGTGCGGGCTGCGATTTCAGGCGGGTGATTTATTTTTCCTTCATTCACGAAACCAATTGCTGGAACTTTGTTTTGCCTGAGTGTTTTCAGCAATTTCGTTGTGAGTGCTTTGACCTGCTCCACATTGTCGTTCGGTACAAAGATCAGGTCATCAATGGTGATGGCGATTTGTCGTTGCGCCTGAGCATTCGTGCGCATGGAAAAAAAGGTGACGAAAGCAAAGCACACAGTCGCAAAAATTGTCGCTATAAAAAATCGTTTCATTCGTTAAATTCTCCTTAAAACCCTGTCGCTACGGCTCCGGGTACTGTACCGGGAAGTTAGTTTAGCTTTGTGGGATAAATAAGGGAATCGTGATGGTGGAATTTGTCAGCGAAGTTTGATGGAGCGTGCGAATGCCGCTCCATTGCGCAGTTGTCGGCGTCATCAATAAACCAACCCCGGCGTCAATGGAGAAGCGCAAATGACCGCTGTTACCCTTGCCGATCAGGCTGCCAAAAGTGCCTGGAATGCGGGGATTGATGGGCGTCAGGGTAACATCGGCAAAGCAGGAACCCGTAAGTAGTCTGCTGAAACTTGCGGCGCGTTCCTGGGCGTTATACGCAAAGCCAGTGCCCTGTTGCGCCGCGCCGGTTAATTCGCCCCTGGCTAAATCACCGCGCAATCCCACTGTGATCAGGCGTTGTCCTGACGCATCCAGTGGGCTTTGAATTTCGGTGACAAACTGGCTCGGCACGGCGTCATAATTTGTGCCATCAAAAAATAGTGTTGCCGTGGTGCCGTTGCTGGTAGCGGGTTGCGCAGAGAGTGCATGAAAGGCGGTTGCGCTGTAATTGTCCTGATACGCGCCGTCCTGCACAAACGCATTTCCCACCAGACCGTTGTATGGTGCAGGGCGACCCTGAGCATCTACTGCGACTGCCAGTAACCAGCCCGTCGTTTCGCTGTCAACTTCCGAAGCTTTGCTGGAGAAACTGCCGTTGGGTGTCAGGCAAATTGAATAATCTGCCTGCTGACAACTCGTACCATCGATAAAAAAGAGATGGACGAAGGCGGTTTGTTTTCCCACGTTGGTCAGTGTCAGCCGCGTATCTTTTTTCTGAGCAAGTTTGGAAATGTAATACGGAAAAACAAGTACCGCGCCTGCCTGTTGCTCACTGAGAACGGTATCAACAGGCAGCGAGGAACAGGCGGAGAGCGCAGTAATCGTCACGGTAAGCGGCGTGGTGATAAAGCTGCCGCTGCTGTCTGACACACGTAAAGTAAAGGTGGCTGTCGTTGCGCCGCAAATTGTCCCAACACTGGCAAAGACTTTGCCGCTGGCATCCGGGTGGTTGTCCGTCAGCGTGACCGTGACGCCGTTACTGGCAGTACTGCTGGCGAAATTTGTGCCGTCGCTGCTGAGCGAAATCTGCAAAGTGTTGGCGGCATCTTCGGCATCAGAAGCGGTGGCGATTTGTGCATTACTGGTGCTGGTTCCTTCCGTCAGCAAAATACTCTCCGCCGTCATTGCCGGTGGTGCATTGGCGGTTAAGAAACTGACGATATTGCTGCCTGTGCGTCTGACCAGAAGGCGATTGCGCGTTTCATCGTAAGCAAATCCGCCGACACCATTAATTGCCTGGTCAATTAATGAATTGGCGGAATTGATTGTTCCACTACATCCGCCTGTGCCATTGCAAAAAGTGATAGCTCTCACATTTGCCATCGCGCTGCCACTCCACACTACGTTGCTGATTACATAATTTCCGTTGGGAAAAATTGTGATGCCGTTGCCGCCGACGATATCATTTGCGGTCGCGCCCACGAGCGAATTGCCAGCGTTAATAGTGCCGTGACAGCCGCTTGCGCCGTTGCAAAAGGTGACGGCCCCGACGTTGGCAGTTACGCCGTTGTCCCATGCTCCGCTGCGCACAAGATAATTGCCATTGCTCAAAGCTGTCAGCCCACTGCTGCCAACGAAATCATCTGGCGTGGAACCGATGAGCGAGTTGGTTGCGTTGATGACGCCGTGACAACCGCTTGCGCCATTACAAAAAGTGACGGCTCCAACGTTGGCAGTCGCGCCGTTGTCCCACAGGACGCTACTGACGACATAATTGCCATTGGATAAGGCAATGATCCCGCTCCCACCTGCTAAATCATTCGCTGTCATTCCTACCAGTGAATTCGTCGCTGTGACCAGACCTTTGCAACCAGTTGTGCCGCTGCAAAATGTCACGGCTCCGGCATCGGCCATTATTCCATTGTCCCAAACGGGACTGTTCACGACATAATTGCCATTGGTAAGTTCCGTCATTCGGCTGCCCACAAAATCATTGGTTGCTGAGCCGGTTAACGAATTAGCCGCCGTGACCGCGCCAATACATCCACTGGAGCCGTTGCAAAACGTAACAGCTCCGACATCAGCAATGACGCCGTTATCCCAGAGCGGCGTGGTCACAACAAAATTTCCATTGGTCAGCGCCGTGACTACATTGCCGCCGACCAAATCATTGGCGTTCGCACCGAACAGGGAATTGGCTGGGCTGACAATGCCGTTGCAACCACTTGTGCCATTGCAAAAGGTGACGGCTCCGACATCCGCGAGTGCGCCGTTATTCCACACCGCACTGCGCACGACATAATTGCCATTGCGCAAAACTGTGATCCCGCTGGCCCCGACGGAATCGCCGGTAGTAGAACCGACAAGCGAAGTAACAGGGCTGATTGTTCCGTTGCATCCGGTCGCACCATCGCATAAAGTCACTGCGCCAACATCCGTTTTCGCAGGCGCGGGATTGTCCCAGACAGGATCGCTGACGACATAATTTCCATTAGGCAGGATGGTGACATTATTGCCGCCGACCAGATCATTGGTGGTTGATCCGACGATTGAATTTGCCGTTGTTACTGTGCCGTGACAGCCGCTTGTGCCGTTGCAAAATGTTACTGCGCCAGCATCCGTTTTGACGCCATTGTCCCACAGCGCGCTGCGCACAACGTAATTGCCATTGCTCAGGATTGCGATGCCGCTTGCTCCCACAAAATCATTTGCCGCCGAGCCGATGAGCGAATTGGCGGTACTGACTACGCCGTTGCACCCACTTGTGCCGTTACAAAATGTGATGGCTCCGACCTGGGTAATTGCCCCGTTATTCCACGCCACACTGCTGACCAGATAATTTCCGTTCGGCAATGCCGTGCTGCCGTTCGCGCCGACAAAATCATTTTGTGTCGCACCGAGCAGCGAATTCGCCGCCGTAATCGCTCCACTGCAACCAGTTGTCCCATTACAAAACGTCACTGCGCCAACATCAGCGGCGGCACCATTATTCCAAACGGGACTGTTGACCACATAATTTCCATTGGCGAGCGCGGTGACATCGTTACCGCCAACAAAATCAAGCGTAGTCGAACCAACCAGGGAGTTGGCAGGACTGACTACACCGTTGCAACCGATTGTGCCGCTGCAAAAAGTAACTGCCCCGGTGTTGGCAATTGCGCCGTTATTCCAGGCGGGGCTGCTGACGACAAAATTGCCATTAAGCAAAACTGTGATGCCGCCGCTAGCGATTTGATCATTGAGCCTGCTGCCTTTCAGCGTACTGATGACAGCGAGCGTTGCGCCGTTATACAGGTAGACTGCGCCAATGTTGGATACTCCGGCGGCGCTGAAATTGGGATCAGTAATCACAATATTTCCATTTGGCAAAACCGTCACCGTCGCACCGAATGTGCCGCTGCCTGGCGGGCCTGTAATGTCTGTCTGCGCGGCGTAAGTTTTGAAAATTGGCCAGGCGGCAAAAGCTGCACATAATCCGCACAATAAAATTATCGTACTCGCCAGGCGCGATTGTGCCAGCGAGGGCTGCCAGAGAAATAATTTACAAAATGGATTACGCATGGATGAGGTCATACTTTTCAGCAACAATGCTATCTGTCAGGGCGGACGAGCGGCGCAGCATCTTTACCGCCAGCTTCACGCCTCAGTCCTATAAAGAGAAAGTTTTAAATCCTGATTTTTTCCAGCAAAATGAGCAGCGGGATTTACTCTCTGATAATCCTGCACTGAGATGAGACGATTATTTCGTCAATTTAAGTGAAGATAAGCCCAAACGAATACGTTGTTTAGCGAACCAGCGGCTAAGGGCAGAGAAAATTGCTGGAAACTGATAGGATGTTTGGTTCGTACTGTTTCGTAAGCGGCAATTAAACTAAATAACATACTGTTTCAATGAAGACAGATATGCAAAGGAGTAACATGAAATTTATCGCTGGAACTCGATTCCTGAAACCTGGACTTTTATTTATCGCGGCGTTTTTTCTCTGCCTCGCCCCAACGATGGTGAACGCGCAATCGCAGGCAATTAACGGTCAAATTGAAGGCGTCGTCACCGATGCCAATGGTGCTGCGGTTCCCAATGCGAACCTTACTGTGACCAATGTGGAAACGGGGACAACCCGTACTGTCAGCACTGATGCCAGTGGTGTGTATCGCGTGCCGTTGCTGCCGCTGGGAACTTATCGTGTGATAGCTGAAGTGGCAGGATTTAAGAAGCTCACCCGCGAAGGCATTACGCTCACCACCGGACAAACCGCGACCATAGATTTAAAACTGGAGACGGGAGCCGTCACCGAGCAAATTACGATCACCTCTGATGCCCCGATTGCTGACCTCGCAAAAATTGATTTGGGCCGCGTGCTGAACGCCCGCGAAGTCACGAACCTGCCGCTGGTATCGCGCAATCCATACAATTTTGCTTTATTGCAGGCGAATGTCACAGGCCGCCCGAATTCTGAATTCGGAGTCCCGCGCATCAATGCTAACGGCTTTGCGCGACGGACAAATTATCAACTCGACGGCAACAACAATACACAAACAGACCGCGCTGGCATTCGCCTGATGCCGATTTCAGAATTATTTGTCAGTGAAGTGCAACTCGTGACAAACGGCTTTGCGCCGGAATTTGGCAACACGCCCGGACTGATTATGAATGCCGTGACGCCTTCGGGAACAAATAATTATCACGGCTCCGCCAGCTATCGTTTGCGTCGCACACCTTTCGCCGCACGTCCATTTTTCTTTGGCGGAGCGAAAGCGCCACCCGCAATTTTGGATAATTACAATGGCGCAATCGGCGGCCCTATCGTGAAAGATAAGTGGCATTTTTATACGGGCTACGAACACGTCAAACGCGAATTGGGCGGTGAGCCTGCGCGTGTGCTGACGATCACAGACGCGAACAAAACTGCGTTGATTGCAGCAGGACTTCCGGCTTCGGCTTTCCCTGCCAATATTCCAACTTCGCAGAACGTCACATTTTTCATCGGACGCACTGATGTGCAAGTTGATAATTCAAATCGTTTGCATGGTCGTTATATTTATTTCCGCAACAATTCGCCCGATAACATTAACGGCGGACTCAATACACTGCAACGCAGCATTGATTTCAAAGATGCGGCGGATTCTGTCAGTGTCCAATTAATCTCAACTTTTTCGCCAACGATTTTGAACGAACTGCGCTATCAATATGCGCGGCGGTATTCGCAAAATATCTCGAACAGTAATTCGGGGCAGGGCTTAACCTTCGTCATTTCTGGCGTAGCGAATTTTGGCGCTCCTATTGATGATTTAGTGCAGCCGTTACAAAGGTCAAATCAGGTGCTTGATAACGTGACTATCACGCACGGCAACCATACAATGAAATTTGGCGGCGGCTTTAATTTTATTCACGACGAACGCAAATCACGCCAGTTCGGACAATATACATTTGCGAATATTCAAGCGTATATTGATGCCAAAAGCGGCCTCAAACCATTCGGCTACACGCAATACCGCGAAGCCGTAGGCGATCCGTTTATTGCCTACAATACTGAGTTCTACCACGCCTTTGGGCAGGATGATTGGAAAGTCACGCCGCGCCTAAAAATCAATTATGGCTTGCGCTACGATTTATACAACGTGCCGAATGCTTTCAAGGCTTCACCGCTGGCACTCTCGCGTGATTTTAAGGTAGACAAAAACAATTTTGCGCCGCGTCTGGGAATTGTCTACGGCTTGCGCGAAGGCGATCACCCGACGGTGTTACGTGCCAGCGCCGGGCTTTATTACGATCCACCTTTAATTGATATGTATCGTCGTGGCTTGCAAACCAACGGCAGCCCGATTTTCTTCCAATTTAATATCGCCGGCACTGCCGCAGGCGCTCCTGCTTTCCCGAATAGATTGGGTGCAGCTCCCAGCTTTACCGCTTCAAGCGTTCAAGGACTCTCACCTGATTTTGTGAACATGGCGGCGTTTCATACGAACGTCCAATTGGAACAAGCCTTGTCGCAAAATTATTCGGTCACGATTGGCGCGATTCATTCACGTGGCAATCATTTGCCTGTGTATCGTGACATCAATCCGATCAATCCGACTTCGACGTTGGCTGACGGACGCCCTGTTTACAGCACAACGGCGAGCGCCGCGACACGTGCTAACCCCGCCTTCAATAATATTATTATTGCGGAATCGGTTGGAAACTCAGATTACACGGCAGGCGTATTATCGCTGAATAAACGTTTTGCGAATGGTTATCAGTTCAGCGCGAACTATACGTGGTCACATTCAATTGACGATTCACCGGAGCAAAATATCGTAGCCGCCATCGCGTATTCATTGTCTGATCCAACCAATCGTAAACGTGATCGCGGGAATTCGCTCGCCGATCAACGGCATACCTTTGTGTTTAGTTTCGTCGGCAAACCGACATTCAAATTGTCGAATAGATTTATGGAACGGCTGGTGAATGACAATCAACTGGGGATCATTACCACTGCCAACAGCGGTGAAAACTTCAATATTGTTTCCAATCTGAATTTGAATGGCGACGGCATTGCCGACTCTGATCGCCCCTTGTTTATTGGTCGCAACACAGGTCGCCTGCCAAAACAAGTGGACACGGATGTCCGCTTCTCGCGTTTTCTGACGTTCACGGAACGCTACCGCGCCGAAATCTTCGGCGAATTCGTCAACGTCTTCAACAAGAAGAGTATCTTTTCCGTAAACAGCACGGTGACAACCGACGCAGCAGGAGTACTCGCCGCCGCGTTACCCGATTTCACGACACGCAGCCCATCGGCGTTGGATGCACGTATCTTCCAGCTTGGATTTAAATTTAATTTTTAGGCTGTGAAATAGATAAAAAAAGAGCGCAATGAAGTTTTCATTGCGCTCTTTTTTTTACCTGCCTGATCCTGTCTGGAAATTCGTTATTAGAATTCCAGTTTCTTCAAATAATCCATACTAATTTTAATGC
>JANMKB010000103.1:0-2882 GCA_031371805.1 Blastocatellia bacterium
CCATCCCCAGTGATCCGACCAGAATTGGAATCGCCGTATGCCAGCGGCGCTCATGGTTGCGATCAGATGAAGCCGCACACCAGAGCATCGCAAAAAAACCGCAGATATACGGGAGCATCATCACAATCGTTTGTGTCACGATGGATGTTCCTTTCATCAATGCTGTAATCGAAGGCAGGAAAAAGGTCAGACCGTAATAACCGCTGACAATAAAGAAATAGATGACTGCCAGCAAAATTATTTTGGGATGCCGCAACCCTAATTTCACGTCAGCCATTAAATCGTCCTTTTGCCCGGCGGATTTTTTCTCCAGTTTATGTTAGAAGTCGAAATGCAGGATTGAATTACGCGCGGCTATGTTACTGGATAAACGCGCAAACACAAATGTCAGCGGGTAACATTAATGACGACAGAATTTCCGGGGTCTTTGGCTGAGTCCTATTCAGAAAATCCGAACGACGAAAAAATTCATAATTGAACCTTAACTAGAGCAGCAAATTGCAGGACGACATCTTTTCCATAAATCGGCAGGACATAGCGCGGAGATTTTTGCCGGGCGACGGTTTTTTGATACGAAGTTCCCGGCTTAACCTTAAGTTGCTTCAAAAACTTCCGCATTAATACCAGCTCCGTTTTTGAGTTTGCAACCAGGCGTGCTTCATATCCTTTTTTGTATTTCCGATGACCTTCTGCTAACCGATCCTGATTGGGCAGTCGGAAACATCCATTACGCCGCATGAATTTTCTTAACACTGTGACTGGCTTGAAAACAGGAGTTTTCGCCGCTTTGGGAACAAGGGCTTCGGCTTTTTTGGCTGGCATAAATTTGATTAAGCTTATCCGTACAGCGGGATGCCGCGATAAACCACTTCCCAGCCGCGCTCCACGCTGGTATTGATCGCCCCGTTGTAATTGGTGACGGCTTCGCGGTTCGTATCGTATTGTTTGAGCATGGGTTGTCCTTCGCGCGGATCGAGTTTGACCACTGCGATGGTTTGCTTCATTTCCTCTTCGAGGGAAAATTCCAGCTTGAGTTGATGCGCTTTGATGAGTCCAAGAAAAGAAAACATGCCGTTTTTTTGCAGAATCGTTAATTGTGTATTTGCCATAGCCAATCCAGGTAAAATTTAGTAGTGATAATTTATCGCGCAATAATCATAGCACGAACCGCTAAAACGTGAAGTGTTCACGCCTCAATCAGGGATTTCGGCCTGGCAGGCTTGCATAAATAAGCAGCCACCGCAATCGCCGTCACGGCGGACACGCCAAATTTGAAGTAAGGATTTATATGCGTCGGAGAAATAAAACCTTCGATGAGGCCGGCAACGATCAGCATCGGAATACTGCCAGACAGTAACTTTACCGCAATTGCGCCGCGCTCAATCAACGCCTCTGTGCGAGTGCGCTCACCGGGCAGCAAAACCGCCATGCCAATCATCAGCCCCGCGCCGCCTGCAATAAAAATCGCGGTGAATTCCAAGACGCCATGTCCCGCCACAAAACCATACAATTTCAACACCATGTGATATTTGATAATCAGCGCGTTGATGGCCCCGAACTGTAACGCCGACGGCATTAATTTCGTGACCGTACCAAGCACGGGAATGATGCTGTAAGCAAAGGTCAGTAAACCTACGCCAATGTTGTTCGCCATAATAAAAGCCGCACCTGCCGGAGCTTCATCATTCAAACTATCCGTCCACATGCGATTTTCTTTGACGTGCTGCACCAGTTGCGGCGACACATACGCGTGGTCAGTAAAATCATCATCAAGGTAAGTGGTGACGAACGAAAAAACCGACATCGCCATAAAAATCAAAAACACTGCCAGCGTGTAACGATATGTCTGGCGAAAAATTTCCGGGAAATCGTAGCGGTAAAAATCAATCAGCCCGCGCACGCCATTTGATTCGGTTCGATAAATTTCACCGTGGGCGCGAATCACCAGCGAGTTGAGATATTTCACCAGACGCGGATCACGTGATTCTTCGCGTGCAATCGCCAGATCAGCGGCTGCGCGGCGATAAAGGCTGCCCAATTCGCGCACTTCCTCGCGCTTGAATTGTTGTAAGCCGCGCAATTGCCGCACCCGCTTGATAAGCTCTTCCAGCCTTTGCCAACCGGCTTTATGTTTTTCGATAAATGTTTGTGCCATAAAATTTGGACAGGTAAGACAATCATCCTGCCTGGCTAAAATCGCTGATAAATTAAATGCTTGTATCCGATGCTCATGCTTTGCAAAAACCACGCTGGCAGGGACGACATCGCAAGTGCGCTCATGATGGCGTGTGATAAGCCAAGCGCCAATAAATTCGGGGTGCGGGCATAAACCCACGACCACACCAGGCCACCAAAAAATGTTAGTGACATCAACGCTATATTGGGTGCATGCATCAGCGCGAATAATAAAGCAGTCAGAAAAATAATTAAGTAATTTCTTTGCTCACCCAGAATCATCCGCAAGCGTCGAAAAATAAAGCCCTGCAAAATGTATTGCTGCAGCAATCCCCAAATCGGCAGCAGCAACAACGACAGCCAGAAACGCTGCCCCAAATTTAGTGAGCCAGCCCAATATCCAATTCCAAGTAACAACGCACCAACCAGCAACATCGGCCCCAGCAACAATTTGCCTGCCTGCCCAAATCCCTTTGTTGTCAAGCCTAATATTTGCAGCGTTTCACCGTGCAACCAATGTGAATAAATTATTAAAGCCAGCGCCAGCACACCTGGAATCGCTTCCACCCAGCGCTGATTTAATTGCAAGGGAGTCAACACCCAGGCCGTCACCAAAACTGAACTGATGACCGAAACCATTTCCAGCCCCGTTACGGTACGGAGTGAAAGTCGCGCCTGCTTGTCGAGTTGCTCTGCATCCATTGACC
>JANMKB010000121.1:0-6194 GCA_031371805.1 Blastocatellia bacterium
TTGGAATTAATTTAATCTGATTATCCTGCTGACGCTTTCCGGTCATCACCTAAGGCTGGTAAACTTCTGAAAAATAGTAGACTATTAATTTCCATCTTTACCTGACGGCTTATTTAGCTTCAGTTCACAAAATAAAAATAAAGACGACCAGCATTGTGAAGATTTTCAACCTGAGTCGTTACCTGAGGAACCCCAAATGACAACCTGGATAAAAAGATCGCTCAAAATTTCTATGCTCGTGCTGGCGACAATCGCCATCACCATGAGTTTTTTTGATAAAAAACCAATCCACGCCAGAAGCATCACACCACCGCCTCTTTCGCGCACGAACGCGCCTGCGCTGGGCACGCTTCCGGCGGAAACCAATTGCACTGGCTGCCATACATCTTTCGCCCTCAATAGTGGCGCCGGTAAAGTTGAAATACTTGATTTACCCACCAGCTATATTCCCGGACAGGAATACACCATCAGAGTCGCTGTTTCTCAAACCGGCTTCACAAAATATGGATTTGAATTGACTGCGCTTGATTCAACCGGCAACAAGGCTGGTGATCTTGCCAATATTGATACCAATCGCACGGCGGTAAATACCGCGTTATTTGGCCCCGCAGGCGCCCAGGTGACACGCCAGTATATTTATCACGCGCTGCTCAGTCTGGGTGGGACAGCCCCCAATTTAGCCGAAAGATCAGAATGGACTTTCAAATGGACGGCGCCAGCCACCCGCATCGGAAAGATTGGCTTTTACGCGACAGGCAATGCGGCAAGTGCGAGTAACGGTAATCAGGGTGATTATATCTATTCCACTGTCGTGGCGGTGACGCCTTCAGTAGCGACGCTTTCAGGCGCTGATTACAATCCAACCACCCCCCTTGCGGTAGGCAGCATTGCTTCCGCGTTCGGCGTGGAATTAGCTACTGCCACTGCCCTTGCCACAGATACTGATCCTAATATTCCAGGAGTCCAGCTGCCAACCACGCTCGGTGGAACCTCAGTAAAGGTCAGAGATTCTTTAGGCACTGAACGACCCGCCGGGTTGTTTTATGTTTCCGGCCCACAAATCAACTTTCAGGTTCCCAATGGCACAGCCAATGGCAATGCCGACGTGATGATTACCAACAGCGCGGGGCTTGGTTCAATTGGCAAATTGACAATTGCGCAAGTCCAACCTGGCGTTTTTACGGTTACGTCTGATGGTAAAGGGTTACCAATTGCACAGTTACAACGAGTGAACGGAACAACGGTGACATTTGAAGATACCTTTGTTTCAACCGGCACCAATACCTGGGCATCAGTTCCGATTGAATGGAAAGCCAACGATAGTTTGTATTTGATTCTGTATACAACCGGGGTCAGAAATCGGAGTGCGCTCAGTAATGTCAGTGCAACGATTGGTGGCGGGGCAGCCTTACCCGCGCTTTACGCCAGCGCCCACTTTACCTATGTTGGCGTGGATCAGGTCAACATTCTGCTGCCTCAGACATTGGCAGGGCGGAAAGATGTAGATGTAATTTTGTCGGTTGATGGCAAGGCTGCCAACACCGTCAAAATTAATTTCAAATAGTTTTTGAGTTTAGTGCCGAAACCAAACCTGAGTGTTGAAGCTAAGGCTCAGAGATACGATTGGAAGGGCAAACAAGAGGCCGTTTTGAATCTTCCGAGTTCTGCCTTCTCTGAAAATTAAATTCAATGCAGGTTTGGTTCAGTACTAAAGGTACGCACTCGTTTCACGGACTTAATTTCAAAACTTCCAGGGGAGGTCGAGAAATATTAGCAACTGGGGTCTGTGGCGCGAGTGCGTAGTTATTTTTACTGGTATTTTTTCTCCTTGTAAAGCATTCTCATCCATTCTTTTTTTCGCACAAAAGTCGTCATTGGCATAAAATTTAGCGCGTGAAGTAAAAAGGCTGATACGCACGGTGAATTTGGCGAACTGGCCCGCGCCTTCGACCAGATGCGGAACTCCCTGAAACAAACACAAACTGAGTTGCTCAAACGCGAACGACTGGCGACGATTGGACAAATGGCGGGTTCGATCATTCACGATTTACGCAACCCGCTGGCGACAATTTCGACTTCAGCAGAAATTTTGAGCCGGGAAGGAATTGCGCTGGAGCGGCGGCAAACATTGATCGAAAGTCAGTTGCGGGCTTCAAAAAGAATGCAGGAGATGTTGTTTGAACTCCTGGATTTTACACGCGGAAAATATAATCTGCATCTGGCACGCCATTCGCTAAGTGAAATTGTCGAACGCGGTGTGCGCGGCGTGAGTTCTCAGGCGCAACGCTCCAGCGCAATAATTGAAACATCCGTGGCAGCGGGAATTTTCGTAACTGTAGATGCCGAGCGTTTGCGGCGCGTATTCGAAAATTTGCTGGTCAATGCAATCCAGGCAATGCACGAATCAGCGCCGAAACTGAATTCGATTTCTGGGGTGGAAGCGGCAGCGATGTACTTGGTTCATTTCGTATCTTAACCGCCTCGGCACGCCTTGACTGGGAAAAAACTTCATTGATTGTGGGACAGCGCGGACCAATGATTTCTCCGCGCAATCCAACCTCGCTCGCGGCGCTGTGGTTTGCTCCCTTTACCGGAGCGGGAAATTTGTGGCAATGGCGACCACAAATTATTGCCGAACAGCGCGTCAAAATTGGTGATAGTTCAGAGTTGCAATTGCAGGGCGGGATGATAATGCCCTTTGGAGAAAATGTGCAGAGCGCAGTGATCGAAGGCGGCCCCGGCTACGAATCACGCCTCGCTTTTAGTCACGCGCTTGATTCTGATCGCAGCCTGGAAATTGGCGTGGGCGGATATTTTCATCGCCGCTCATTTTCATTGAGGCGCAAAGTAAGTTCTTATGCGCTCACCGCTGACTGGGCAATTCCCCTTGGCAGCCGCTTTGAGCTAAGCGGTGAAGCGTATCTTGGTCGCGCCAATAATTTAGGCGAAGCGTCCGGCGGCAGAAATGATCGGCTCTATGTAGTGACTGGTTTACTCAGTAATCCGGCCACGCAAATTCGTGGCGTTTACGCCACCGGCGGCTGGTCTCAACTTTCACTCAAAGCACGGCAAAACTGGATTTCAATGTAGCCTATGGGCAGGAAGACCCGCGCAATCGCGACATTTTTTCCGGCTCGACAACCTGTTTCACGCGCCTGAAAAATCAATCCGCCGCCGCCAACTTCATCTGGCGACTGCAGCAAAATTTCCTTGTTTCACTGGAATATCGGCGGCTCTGGACTGATTACACCGCCGGACGGCAAGCTGCCGGACATTATAATTTGGCGATTGGGTATATGTTTTAGCAGCCATTTGCCCCAACTCCCGCGCACCGTTTATAATTATCTGTTTGCGAAGCATCATCAAAATAGCAGATAACTCATAAGGGGAGAGCAAATGTCCAGACCATTCCAACTCGTTTCCGATTACCAGCCTGAAGGCGACCAGCCCGCCGCCATTAAAGCCATGGTTGAAGGCCTCAACTCTGGCGAAAAACATCAGGTTTTGTTAGGCATCACCGGCAGCGGCAAAACTTTTTCAATTGCGTCAGTCATCGAAAAAGTGAATCGCCCGACGCTAGTGATGGCACACAATAAAACGCTGGCGGCGCAACTTTATCAGGAGTTCAAAGGCTTTTTCCCGCACAATGCCGTCGAGTATTTCGTCAGCTATTACGATTACTATCAACCCGAAGCGTACATCGCCTCCTCCGACACTTACATCGAAAAAGAAGCGACTACCAACGATGATCTGGATCGTTTGCGGCTGTCGGCAACGCGGTCATTATTCGAGCGGCGCGATGTGTTGATTGTGTCGTCGGTGTCGGCGATTTACGGCATCGGTGATCCGGGTGCGTATTTTGGAATGATGTTGTTCCTCGAACCAGGCCAGAAAATCAGCCGCAAAGATATTTTAAAAAAGCTCGTCGAATTACAGTATGAGCGCAATGATATTGAATTTGCGCGGGGCCATTTTCGCGTGCGCGGCGACGTGATTGAAATTTATCCGAGCTACCAGGATCAGGCCATTCGCGTGGAATTATTCGGTGATGAAATTGATACAATTTCCACGATTGATCCGCTCCTCGGCGAAGTCATTCAAAAACATTCCAGCCGCGTCCCGATTTATCCAAAGTCGCATTACGTGACACCAATGGGAACCGTCAAACGCGCTGTCAAAACGATCAAAGCCGAACTTGAATGGTGGGAGCCACAACTAATCGAGCAGGGAAAAATCGTCGAAGCCAATCGCCTCCATCAGCGCGTGATGTACGATCTTGAGATGTTCAATTCGCTCGGCTTTTGTCGCGGCGTTGAAAATTATTCCCGCCACTTAACAGGCCGCAACATCGGCGATCCGCCACCAACTTTATTTGATTACCTGCCCGCCGATGCCCTCGTCGTCGTGGACGAAAGTCATCAGTCAATTCCGCAATTTCGCGGGATGTATAACGGCGACCGCTCGCGCAAACAAACGCTGGTGGATTACGGCTTTCGGATGCCATCAGCAATGGACAATCGTCCCCTGAAATTTGCCGAATGGGAAGAGCGCACAAAGCAGGTGATCTACGTTTCTGCGACGCCGGGGCCGTATGAACTGGAGCAGGCTGGCGGAGAGTTTATTGAGCAGGTAATTCGTCCCACCGGATTGCTTGACCCCGAAGTCGAAGTTCGTCCGGTGCGCGGCCAGATTGATGATTTGCTCGACGAAGTGCGAATTAGAGTTGAACGAAATGAGCGCGTGCTGGTCACGACTCTGACGAAAAAAATGTCGGAAGATTTGAGCGATTATTATGCCGATTTAGGCGTCAAAGTTCGCTATCTGCACTCCGAAATTGATACGCTCGAACGCATCAAAATTTTACGCGATTTGCGCCGGGGCGAATTCGATGTGCTGGTTGGCATCAACCTCCTGCGCGAAGGTTTGGACTTGCCCGAAGTTTCTTTAGTGGCAATTCTGGATGCTGACAAAGAAGGCTTTTTGCGCAGCGAATCCGCCCTGATTCAAACCATCGGACGCGCCGCCAGAAACTCCGCCGGTAAAGCAATTTTGTACGCTGATAAGATGACCAATTCAATGAACCGCGCAATTGGCGAAACCGAACGCCGCCGCGCCAAACAGATCATCTACAACAAAGAGCACGGCATCACGCCGCAATCCATCATCAAACCAATTGACGCAACGCTCGTGACCGCGTATGAAGCCGATTACTTCAAAGTGCCGTTGAACCTGGAAGCCTTCGACGATTATAGCCCATCCAAAATTAAGGAAACAGTAATGCAGCTTGAATTCGAGATGCGTGAATCTGCGAAGAAATACGAATTCGAGAAAGCCGCCGAATTACGCGACAAAATCAAATATTTGCGTGAACGGCAGATTGAGTTAGGATAAGAGCAATGGAAGACGACCCGATTATTAAAGAGATTCATCAGTTTTGAGAAGAACTGGCTGCACGGTTTGATTATGATCTGGAAAAAATATTTGAATTTTTCCGAGCAAAAGAAGCGACAGAAGTGCGACCAGTAATTTCTTGCAGCCCGAAATCATTTACCAAAGATAATGAGCAGGAAAAACAGGCTGCATAGAAAAGTGAGGCAAATTTATGAATACAAACATTGGTTCAATGATTACTTATACGGCGGGAATCGTCGGAGGCCGTCCATACCTTAACGGGACGCGTGTACCGATAAGCGCAATTGCTCTTAGTTATAAGCAGGGCTATTTACCTGAAGAAATTGTTCAGCAATTTGAGCGCCTGTCTATTGCTCAAATTTACGCAGCACTCGCTTATTATCATACCAACCAGGTTGAAATTGATGCCGATATTGCACGAAAAGAAGCACTGTATGAAAAGCTTGCTGCTGAGCAACTCCAGACGAGCAAGCACACTTAATGCAACCGCGATTTTATTTAATGCAAAACAGCCTTGAATTTTTGAGCAACTGGTAATTTCCCTTACTTTTACCATCCCACCTGCAACCCAAACCTGAAAGTCCGCCCATCATTCAATGTATTCGTAATTTGTCCAAAATTCTGATTCCCCAATTCAAATCCCGGTTCCGCGAATTGTGGCGTATTGAATAAATTAATGGATTCGGCGCGGAAGGTCATGCGCACGCCGTGTTGGAATTCCCACGCTCTTGACAACGAAGCGTTCACGTTATGAATCGGGCCTTTGCGGAAAACGTTGCGGC
>JANMKB010000124.1:0-11507 GCA_031371805.1 Blastocatellia bacterium
GTTGCATTGCGCCACCATCACCAGGCGATAGAGTTCAGATTCTTTCGTGCCGTCAAGTTTCAGGTCAATGACTTTGGTAGGATCAAGTCCGGGCAAGGTGACGTGTTCGGCGTGGAGCAAAATCTCCGGCGTGTCTTTGCCTTCGGGATGGCTCAACACGCGGTAGCCGTGATCAAGATAGCCGTGCAATTCCATGTACCGAATGGCGACGAAGCGATTGAACCACGTGTAGGCAATGGCTTCTATCGTTTGCGCAAAGCCGTACTGCTGGATGCGTTGGGTCAACTTATCGCGTTTTTCCAGGATGGAACGCGGAAACGGCTTGCCACCGATGATGGCAACATCGCCCTGTTCAGCGGTGACGACTTCAGTGTTTTTTGCAGTGAGACCGTAGAAAGCGGCGCGGTCAGTGATCGCCTGCATAAATTCACGACGAGCGAGCGGAGCATAATTTTTTAGTTTGGTGCGATTCATAAAGAAGGTGTCCGACAAGCTGGCAGCTTATCAAACATTTTCAAACAGGAGGCGTTCAAGATCACGCGAGGTGTGCAAGATACGAATAATGTCAACGGCATCATCAAATACCAAATAAAAAATCAGAAACTCCTCAAAGCCTTTGATGGGCCATCGGCGCAGACCAAAAAGGGTGGGATTGTGGAGGGTATAAGCCACACCGATATATGGCATTTGGCTCAGACGTTCGGCGGCCTGTTCAAAAGCATCCAGAAATCGGTCAGCCAGGTCAGGATCGTCCTGCGCCAGATAAAATGCGTGATCGGCCAAGTCTGCCAACGCAACCTCACGGCGAAAGATGTTCATGCAGCTTTTTTCTTTCGTTCCATAATGCGTTGTTTGACGACCTTGCGGACTTTGTCCAGATCAGCTTTGGTCAATAGTTTGGCGGGACTGGAATGTAAGCCCTCCAACAGCAATTTTTCCAGCCGCTGTTCCGCTTTCTGTTTCTGATCGGCGCGTACCAGCTCGCGGAAATATTCGCTCACAGTGCTGTAACTACCATCGCGGACACTCGTCTCGACGAATTCGCGCAAGGGGTCAGGTAAAGAAATATTCATCGTTGCCATAGACACATTCTCCTTATGGTCAGGATAACAATTTTGGCAAAATTTGCCAAACAGTTAATAGCTCAGGTGTTGTAGTTTGGTGCGATTCATCAAGAAAACTTTGACAGTCTCAGGACAAACACGAATAATTCAGTGTATGGGATTACCTGCACAACAAAAAAAATATTCTGTCACTGAATACCTTGAACTGGAACGCGCTTCTGAAGAAAGATACAAATACCTTGACGGCGACATTTTGTTGATGACTGGTGAAAGCCGTGAACATGCCGACATCAGCAGCAATGTATTGCGCGAAATTGGCAACCAGCTCAAGGGAACCAGTTGCCGTGCGTGGACAAAAGACATGAAAGTTCGCAGCGGTTCCACTCCGGGAAGTGTGGCAACGACGAAAGGGTTGTATTCGCATCCTGACATTGTGGTGGTGTGCGGCGAACCGGAATTTTACGATGAATATACAGATGTCCTCATCAATCCCAAATTAATTGTCGAGGTGTTATCCCCTTCCACTGAAGCTTTTGATCGTGGCGTTAAATTCTGGCGCTATCGCAGTTGGAATCCAACGCTGACCGATTACCTGGTCATTGCGCAGAACGAAACTTTCATTGAGCATTTTGTCCGACAAGCCGATGACAGTTGGGCGATTGCGGCAACTTATAGCCACCTGGATCAAAACCTCATGATTGCATCATTAGGCATCAACCTTCCCGTGCGCGAGATTTATGATCGCGTCGTTTTTAACGACTAACGAATCTCAATCCGCTCCTTGTTTTCGATAGCTGTTTCCAGTTCCTGCCGTAACTTCTCAATAAATACTTCGACCTCTTCCTTCGTTTCGAGATAAGCAGCGTTCACCAATTTTGCCGGCTGAATGACGCGCCTTTGTTTGACAGCGGATGGCGGATCAGCCACTTCGATGGGGCGGACAGCTTGTTCCAGTTTTTGTACGGCAGCATCGTGTAATTTCAATGCTTCGGTTTCACCCTGAGAAATATGCGCGAGGCTTTCTTCCGTTTCGATCCGGCGGCGCAGGAGTTGTAAGGGCTGTAAATATTCGCCCTGTGAACCTGAGTCCATCTGCGCTGCGTTAAGGTCATTGGTCAGATTGGCGAGGTAGGCGTCTATCTTTTGTCTGCCCTGCTCGCGTTGTTCATTGATGAGCGTCGTATTGATGCCGCCAACCGTCATCATCAGATTGTCAGCTTCACGAATCAGGCTGTAGGGACTGACCGCCGTCAGGATTTCCTGCATGCGGAGCAACGCGGATTGCGCCCGAACGTCGCGTTCCAGTTCCATTCGGTTCAACTGGAATTTGTCGAAAGTTTTGCGCAACTTCTCCCAGGTCGGTTTTTGAGATTCATAAAAATTCTGGAGGTCATGAAAGTCATCCGATAAATTCAGCAGCTCATTTTTGCAACTGTTGAAATGCGCCATGAATTTATAGCTGTCATCAAAATCAAGCGGCTTTCTGATGAGCGCCAGACCTGCGTCAATTTGCGCTTTGCCGGGATAATCGCCCGTGTCCGCCAGTGGTTTGAATCTATCCAGGGCCAATTTCCAAAGCGTGAATTTTTCCTTGAGGAAACCGAATAATCCGTCTTCGCTTTCCGGCCCCATTTCGTGAAATAAATCTTTGCCCAGCGTCCGAGCCTGCTGAATGGCCTGTGGATCGGAAGCCTGTTTTTTGAGCACAATAATTTTGCGGCGCTTGGCAGGTGTCGTGATGGCGTCATAAATTTTATCGGTAGGAATCAGTCCGCCATCCATCATCAAACTGATTTCGCCCAGCACGAAGAGCCGCGCCAGCAAAATCAAAACTTCGTTATCAGGCCAGCCAAAGGGGCGCAAAGCGTACCGTTTTTCCAGCAGATCGTGCAGAACAATCTGCCGATTTGCATTGACGCCAAGCTGAATATATTGCCGCACGTCATCCAACGCATCTTTGTTGGCGGTCGGCAATTCCAGCCCCAGCGTTTGTTGGGCAATATCGTTGCTGCGCAAAATGGCCTGTAGTTCTTTTTCCGCGTTAGGATTGAGGTATTTCAAATACCCCATTTTGGTGAAGCTGTTTTGGACAAGATATTCGAGCGCTTCGTTGAGCGCGTCAATCGCCGCACTGGATTTTAATTTCAACGGTTGCCCGACAACAAAAATATCAGCGGCGGTCAGCAAATCCGTCAATAAAGTAATGAGCCTGCCACGCCTGCTGTGATTGTCGGCGGCAATATTCGAGCGAATTTTTCTGGTTGATTCAGGCAGGTTGCCGCTATCAGAACGAAGATATTTTTCCGTCTGCAAATAGGTGTGCAATTCACGCCCAGGATTGGCATCGTTGCCAAGTCGAATGATGACCAGTCCGCCTTCGGCTGAACTGTCCAGCACACAGCGACTATTATCAAACGAATTGTATTCATCATTGAGCGGCGAGATCAGAGTAATCACTAATGCGCCGTCGGTGCGCGATCCAATCAAATAAGAATCACACAAACGATTAAACGAAAAATCCATTTTATTGAGCGGAAACCGAAACTTGCGCTGTTCTTTCAGAATGTCATCGAAAATTAATTTACCCAGTTCTTTGGAATCTGCGCCGTCAGAAATATTGATATTTTTGATCTCGCGGTTAATGTCGCGCTCTTCGTTGGTTAAAAACGCATACAAATCACCATTGCGACTGATGAGCGTTTCCTTTTCCAGCCGCTGCAAACTGGCTTCGATTTTTCGGCGCAATGCCAGCCGATCTCCGTCAATTTCATCCAGACACAACGTCACCAGATTCTCAACATTCGCTTTCATTTCCTCCACATAGCGAATCAGGAATAACACCCGCAGCAAATTATTATCGAATGGTTGTTCGAGGCTTGGATTGCTGCCCGCCTGATCAATCGTCAATTTGACGGCAGTATCCAGAAAATTTTCGATGGAAGGGTAAAATAAATACAGCGGAACCAGTACGCCGACATCTTTATCGGCAATAGAAAGCGCCGCCGATTGAAACGCATCCAGCAAAGACCGCTCTCCACGGGCGAGATGCATGCCAGTGGCTCCGGCGCTACGAATCGCTTCAAAAATCTTCTGCACCAACTGAAACTGGTACGGGGCAAAAGGATAATTTTTAGCGAAATCCTCGGCGTCCTTGTACGGTCTGAACGTCATCCCGCAATTGATAAACGTCAATTGATTTTTCAGGATGTCGCCCTGTTGCTGAAAGAGCGCGGTTAATTCATCCTGCGCCGCAAAATTCTTGGCCAGCAAACGAGCCTGAATCACTTCATCAACATTCGTACTGGAAAGCGAGAGCCGCGTTTTGAAGCGTCCCTGAATTTTGGAAAAATCATTCGCCTTACTTTTTGGCATTTCACCCAGCACTGCATCAATGTCTTCCTGCGAAGTGACAACCACCCAGGCGCGTCCCTGACAGACAGTACCAAGCCCTTCTGTAATAGTTTGCAGGCTGAGCATCAAATGCGAATCATTGCCAATGAACTGACCGATTTCATCTACCAGAAAAATGAGGCGCTGATCCTTCCCTTTTTTATCGAGATATTCCCTGACCCACTTGCAGAAGTTTTCGACGGTGAGTGCAAAACTGCTGTCGTCGCCGTCTACCCATTTTCCGGCGGATTCAGGACTTAAATTCAGCGCTTCGACCAGAGCCTGAACGACTTCGTCACGATTGAATTGATAAACGTCGCGCTCGGCTTCCCACGTCTTCCCGCTGGCAGTGTGGAAGACCTGTTTGAATTGCGCATATTTCCCCTTGCTTTCAAGGTAGCGTTCCAGATGCGCCAGATGCGGATGATCGCCGCTGTAGCCCTGCATTTCATTCAGCACTTTCAGGAAAACACCCAAAATCGCGTCGCGCTCGTGCCGCTGATCCGCTTTGCTGTCAATGTTGAAGAGAATGACATCCGTGTTGGAGGCAACAGCGCGTTTGATGTCACCAAAAAGCATGGCGTCTTTGATTTTGCTCGCAAAAAATTCCACCGCCTGCCTGCTCTGTCCGTCGTTCGTGTGCGTCGTATTGCGCAGAAGATAAGAAAGTACTTTAATAAAATGCGATTTTCCTGAACCAAAAAAACCTGAGACCCAGATGCCGACTTTGCCCGCCGCTTCAGCATCCCGACTGAGCGCTTCTCCATAAATAGAAAAAAACGTGCGCAAATGTTTATCAAGTTCGGTGGTAACGACGAATTCGTCCAGTTCCTGCCACACCGAGGCCTGATCCAGTTGGTCGGCTTTCACGACACCATTGATAGTCCGGTTAATATTTCGCTCAAAGAGGTTTTGAATCTTCATAGGCTAAGGGTTTAATTACGGGACTAATTTGAAGGCGCGGTAATAATTGTTATTTTTAAGTTTTCCGAATAGACGCAACGATTGACCATCATAGCGACCGGGGTAAAACATCACGAGCGGTTTTTGCCCCAGCATTGCATGTAAATTGCTGAGCAGTGCATGTGTGCGCAAAAGCGGCCAGGCGCTGCCAATCCCGGAAATCAAAATAAGGTCGTGCGTTTCCGGCTCGGCGGCTTGCGCCACTAAAGGAGCCAATTTATTTTCGTGGAGCGGCGCCGACAAAGCTTTCCGTAACGCTTCATCGCCTTTCTCCTGCTGCATTTTCAAGGCTTTTTTGAGTAAGTTGCGGCTCGCCAAATATTCCAGCACAAAATCAAACAGGTTGATGTGTTTTACTTTAAGGTCAGGCTTTTCTTTGGCGATGTGCTCCAAAAGTGAAGAAACATGATCGCGCACCTGCAATTCGTTTTCGGGCGGATATTCAAAAATATAAAAGCCAATCTCGTTGCCAATCCCACGACCAGTAAGAAAGTCATCTGAGGTAATGCGAGGCAATATCTTATTCAATCGCTCTATTAACAAACTGGTCACACTCCTACTTGTATACAGCGTAAAACGTAATCTTCCTGATGTTCCTGGCAATAGTACAGAACCTGCGGGGCAAGAAAGACGGTCTGAAGTTTCAGTGTTCTGGTACTTTCAATATACCCTACTTGCGCAAGAATTTGGAAGACTGAAGACCGTAGCCGGTCTTTCGTTGCGGGGGTCCATTCCGGCATCTCCGGGTCACGCCCTCGGCATTCGAGCAAATATTCTTCCCAAAGTTTGTTTGATAACGTTGGAGTAAAAATCCGAAATTGCTCGCGCACGACGAGATCAAGAAAATCCCCTAACAATCTGCTGTATTTGATGGCTGCGACGAAAACAGCTTGCGTGGCAACAATGCTGTCACCATCACGAACGAACCGCCATAATCTTTCATCCATGGTTTCCAGCCTCCCACGAATTAAGCTGGTTAGTCTGGTGGCAGTAGCGGGATTATGCGCTTGCAGCACATTCTCGGTCAGAATTGCTTGTTTCCATTGCGCCTTGCTCAAATTGCGAAGTAACAAATCTGCCACAATGCGGCTTTCCGGTAGTTTTAGTGCGCCTGCGGTAAGGTCGGCTTTATATCGTGGTTCTGCCATGCGGGTTACTATTGCTGGTTTCATCGAAGTTAAGAAATGGTGGCTCTTGTAAACGCAAAGAATAAGGTTTGAGATAAAGGAATACAATTCCAGCTTAGGCCTGGAGGGTAGTTTTCTGAATTGCTCAATTGCGGGATTGTCAGCGGGGGCGCTACCCCCCTTCGTTTTACTCCTGCCTCCCTTTCACGGCCTGGCATTTTGGAGAGTCTGATACTTCTCCGTCTGCTTATTCTTCGTGATGTTGATGCTCCGGCGCACCCTTCGGCTGTTCTGTCTGACCAGCTTTGATGCGTGCCATGATTTCGTTGTATTTATCCTCTGGCAGTACTCGTACCAGCGTCATCATTCCCATCATGGAAGCTGACCAGCCGGGCGCAAGTCCCCACGTTTCAGGCTTTATAACCGCCTCATCCATGGCCATCATCATGTCCTGCGGATAGCCGGGAATTTTCTTACGTTCTGCCTCGGACAGTGCAGCCCCGGATTGTTTTTTGACTAATACCATACCGCATTTGGGACACTTCCCCGGTTTATCTGAAGTCACTTCCGGGTGCATCGGGCAAGTGTACAGTTCACCAGCAGTAGCTGCGGTTTGGGCCACGAGATTCGAGACATTTTTATCAGTGGTGGTAATTCCCAGGCCACGTCCCATCGCTGGCCCCATTTCTTCACTGAGTGCATTGCCCTGACGCACTACACCCATACCTGCTTCCATGCTTTTGCCGGGTTGCGCTCCGTTGCCGTGTGACATCATCATCGGCCCCACCATTGAAACCATCTGATTCATCATGTGATGTGGCATGTGGCAATGCAGCATCCAATCCCCTGGATATTTGGCAACGAATTCAATATCACGCGCCTGGGCTACGCCGACCAGCACGGTATTCCCCGGATACCAGCAGGTTTCAGGCATGCGTCCGCCTTCGGTTCCGGTCACATAAAATTGATGCCCGTGCAAATGAATCGGGTGATGATCCATGCCAAGATTTACCAGGCGAATTCGCACTCGTTCGCCCTGCTTAATAATTAAGGGCGTAGTCGCCGGAGCCGCTTTGCCATTCATCGTCAGCCAGTTGAATTCCATCGCCAGCGTGTTGGGCGTGTTGTTATTCGGCAACAACGCCCACTCCTGAAGAATAATGCCGTAGTCCTTGTCTACGTGGGGCGTGTGCGGCGTTTTCGGATGGCTCACGAATAAGCCGATCATGCCCAGCATTTCCTGCATGGCTCCGTGCGAGTGATAGAAAAATGTGCCGTTCTGATTGACCGTAAACTCGTAGGTGAATTTCCCGCCTGGTTCAATCATTGGCTGGCTGATATTCGGCGTGCCATCCATCTCAATCGGAATTTCCAGTCCGTGCCAGTGAACGGTAGTGGCTTCGGGCAATTTGTTCGTGAAATTAAATCGCACCCGATCACCTTCATTCACCTCAATCATCGGCCCTGGAACACTGCCGTTATAACCCCACGCGTTCATTTTGCGGGCGGGTCCCATATGCGAAGCTGGCACAAGCTCACACTCCACGACCTCAGCCGTCAGTTGAAAAACTTTCACGCCATTCTCAAGGACGAAGGGCAATTTGGGCAGGTCTGGTGTGATGACCGGGACATTTTTGGTGGTCTGCTCCTTCATCATTTGCTGATGATCATGCGGTGGCATCGTTGGTTTGCCTGTTTCACTTTTTTTGGGTTTTGCTGGTTGCACGGGCATTTGTTCGTGCTGATGTTGTCCCGCTACTGAGCCATTCAATAAGGCTCCTGCTCCCAGCATCGTTGAGCCTTGTAAAAACTTTCGTCGCATCCAATTCATATAAATTCCTTTCTATTACTGTCTGCCACTATTGGAAAAAGTATTAGCATCGTTTGAGTTTTCAGTTCCCGCCTCAAGTCCCCCGTTCAGGAGAAAGCCCTGCAATAAAACGGCGTTTTGCCGCGTTGCCACTAAAGCTCGAATATATTCAGCCCGCACCTGGAAAAGCGTGCGCTGGGCAATTAATACTTGTGGATAAGCTGCTGCCATTTGGCGAAATTTGGCGAGGTACAAATCGTAAGCCTGCTGGGCACGCGGGATGATTTGTTGTTCGTACTGCTCTGCTGCTTGTCGGGCGTTTTGGTACATTCTGAAGCTTGCTGCCAGACGTGACCGGATAGCTAATTCCACGCGTTGCCGCTCCTGTTCGGCAATATTGAGTTCAGCCTGCGCCGTAGCAATGCCGCCCTGATTGCGATTGAAAATTGGAATGCGAATTCCGACCTGCGCAAAGCCCTGTGGCCCCACTGCGCCGGGTGGTTTGACGAAGGTCTGATTGCGCAATTCCAGCGTTTCATTGCTGTAACCCCAACCGCCTCGCACAAACAAATCGGGCGCAGTCTCAACTTTGGCACGTGTCACCACAGCTTTCGCTTTTTCAATGCCAGCCAGTGCATGTTTGATTTCCGGGCTTTCTGTCAACAATTTTGCCAGCAGTGTTTCCTGTTCCAGTTGTGGAATGTCGCGCCCCAATTCATCTGATAACGGTACAGGTTTGAGCAGTGGATTACCGACCAGGACGCCAAGTTGTTGCCAGATTTGTGTGCGTTCGTTTTCTGCCATTAACAAATCCAGTTGGGTGCGCCTGGCTTCAACTTCGATTTCCAAAACATCAGGCCGATCTGCCTGGCCGAGGTTGAATAGTTCGCCCGTGACATTAACTGCTTCACGTCCGAGTTTGGTTAGTTGCGTACGAACTTCAGTTAATTGCTGCGCGCCCAGGGCTTCGTAATAAAGCATTCGCACAGCATTCAGAACGCGCTGCTTTTGCGTCTCAACCAAAAATCCAGCCTGTGTTTTTCCCAGCGCGAAGATGTTACGGCTTTTACTAAGCTTGCCCCCAAGCGGGATTTCCTGCTCAATATAAAAAGCATGCGCACTTTGTTGATTAAAAGCGCGTGTACTGAATCCTTCCCCCTGATAGCCAATAATAGGATTTGGATAAAGCCCCGCCTGCACGCGCTGCCCTTCCACGGCACGAAGAGCAGCTTCGGATTGTGCCAGCGTCGGATTATTTTTAAGCGCCATTGCCTCAAGGTCATTGAGAGTCAGGACAGATATTGCACCAGCCGTTTGCTGTAGAACAGGAGGCTGCGCCTTGCCGATTGATGGCAGCAGGAAGATGAATGAAAGGGTAAAAAAGACAGCACTGACTGCTACGCGAGAGGCAATCAGCAGTTTTCTCTGAAGCATTTATATCTCCTTATTATCTGATGAAAGTGAAATCACATCCACAAAAGCGCACACACCTGCCTTACTTTAGACAGACTACGCCCTGTGTATTTCTGTGCAGACAAAAAGTAGAATTAAACGCGGAGAATTGCTGGTCGAGAGGTGGCAGGTTCAGGTGGAGATGCGCACGGAATAATCGTCAGTACAATTTTATCAGCAGACGGAAACAGGTCATTCACGAACAGGAAAATATCCAGTCCAACCGGTGGTGTGTACTGTAACTGAGCAGCCTGAAAATCGGCAACTGGTGGCACCGAAAAAACTATCTCGTGCGACTGACATTCATGTGAACGATCCGGCAGTGGGGATTTCTGTTCTGACTTATGTTGATGGCAGTGGTCAGATTTCTGGCGCGGTGTGGCGGGACTGTTATTGGGAAGCGCCGCACACATTGAGAAGGCACACACGCTGCTGCAAAATTGCACACATAACAATCCAATGCTGAAAAGAATTGAAACCACTAAAGCTGTATGTCTGCTCGTCTTCATCAGGTTATTAGCATAACAGCCTGTCAGAATGCAGTCAAACTTACCTTCTGACTGATACTCAGCCTCCGTTATCACGGAATGCGACGTGACAGTCTGCGACACTGTGATGTACAGCATCCTTGCGCAGGAATGGCCTGACGTGAAGCGACATCTTGAATTTCGCTTAGCCCGTCACGGCAGTACATCAAATTAAGTGTTCAGTAAAAATCGGCGAAATTACTGCAAGACTCAATCAGACAATAAATTATTCATCAGGAGAAAATATGGCTACTAAAATTTTTGTCAATCTACCAGTGTAAGACCTCAACCAATCAATACTTACGGACGAGACGGCTACCACTTGAAAACGATTCAACTGGCTGGTTGATACGACAAGACAAAATAAAAGGGGAAAGGACACTTTTCGCTAATAGAAAAGGCTTCCTGAACAGGAAGCCTTTTCTATTTATGATTATTGGTCGGGGCGAGAGGATTTGAACCTCCGACCTCTCGGCCCCGAACCGAGCGCTCTACCAGGCTGAGCCACGCCCCGTCATTCATCACTGTCTAAATCGGGATGACAGCGAAGACGCATCTTACTGAGTGGTCTCCTGAATGTCAACCAGGCTACTCGACATTCTTTCCTCGACTAACCTCAATCGTTAATTTAATTTGTCCGGGTTTTACCAGGCGGACCCCTTGGCGATTGGCTTCAAGGTCTACATTCAGTTGAAAACTGGCGCGTTTGTCATTGAGATGAACACTTTCAGTGAGCAATTTTTGTACTTCTGCGACCCGTGATTCCGGGCCTTCGATTTCGATTGTTGCGGGTTCGAGCCTGACACCGATACGCTCGTAATTTTCCGCGAGCTTGCCGGAAAATTGCGCTTCAATTGGTACTACTTTGCGTTTCGTCGGTTCCAGTTTGATTTCGATAGTTTCAGGTTCAATTCGGCGCACTTCGATTTTTTCAGGTTTGATCACATCGGCTGGTTTAAGTTGAATGACTCGTTCGCCGGCGGCTTTATTGCTGAGATCGGCTTTCACCTCAAGCTCATTAGGCGTGATGTCACGCACCACATCCTGCGCTCCTCGCAAGCGCATTTGGACGGAGTTTGGAACTTCGGTGCTGATTTCCAATCCCGGTGGAGTGTTGATAAATTCCAGCGGCACTCCGACCAGCATCACGTCGCGTTGCGGCTGGCGCGAGACA
>JANMKB010000128.1:0-2525 GCA_031371805.1 Blastocatellia bacterium
GAAGCTGCGATCAAAGCAGCCGTGCAAAAAGCTTTGTAAAGCAAATAAGTGTCTGTGAGTATCTGAACCAAATTACGCGGTCACATCTCATTACCCCAGCGGTAAATGATTGATGCTGACCGCGCTTTTATTTTATGAAAAAAGCCAAAATTGTTGCGACGCTGGGACCCGCCTCAAACTCGCCCGAACAATTACGCGCCCTGATGCTGGCTGGGATGGATGTCGCCCGCGTGAACATGTCACACGGAGCGCACGAAAAACATGCCGCAACCATTAGCGCCGCCCGTACGATAGCCCAGGAATTAAATCGCCCGCTGGCAATTTTGCTTGATCTGAGCGGCCCCAAAATTCGCACGGGCAAATTGCGCGAGGGGCAGGCGCTCAAGCTCAATGCTGGCGACCTGTTGACCATTACGATCCGCGACGTGATTGGCGAAGAGGGGGTGGTTGCGACTACCTATACGCATTTGCCCAAAGATGTGGGCAGCGGTGATCGCATTCTTTTAGCGGACGGAATGATTGAATTGCGCGTCGAACGTGCCGATCAAACGGATGTTTTGTGTCGCGTCATTAACGGCGGCATGCTGGGCGAAAACAAAGGGATCAATTTGCCTGGCGTCAAAATTTCGGCACCTTCGATGACCGAAAAAGATCACGCCGATTTGCGCTTTGGCATTGAGCAACAGGTTGATTATGTGGCGCTGTCATTTGTACGCAGCTCGCGTGATTGTATCGGCGCGAAAACCTTAATTGAATTTCTTGGTGCCAATACGCCGCTGATTGCGAAAATTGAAAAGCTCGAAGCGCTCAAGGATTTGGACGGCATTATCGAAGCCTGTGATGGCGTGATGGTGGCGCGTGGCGATTTAGGAGTCGAAGCTTCCGTCGAAAGCGTTCCGTTTTATCAAAAGCAAATTATTGCGAAAGCCAACGCCGCCGAAAAAATCGTGATTACGGCGACGCAGATGCTCGAATCAATGACGCACGAACCGCGTCCAACTCGTGCTGAGGCCTCTGACGTAGCGAATGCCATTATTGATGGCACCGACGCGGTAATGCTCTCGGCGGAAACGGCAGTCGGCGATTATCCGGTTGCCGCAGTCGAAACGATGGCACGGATCATCTACTTCACCGAAAGTTCCTGCGCCGCGCAACTTGAGCGCAATCGAGAGTTGATTCACGGTTTGCAGAAGGGAACTGAAGGACGGGCAATTGCCGAGGCTGCTGTGTATGCCGCAAAAGAAATTCAAGCCCCGCTGATTATCGTATTCAGTAAATCCGGCACAATGGCGCGGCACCTCGCAGCTTTACGACCGAGTGCCCGCGTCATTACTTTTACGCCGCAGGAAAAAACTCGCAACGCCCTTTCAGCCGTTTGGGGGCTGGAGCCGCATCTGCTGGATTTCGGCTGTCACAGCTTTGAATTATTAGCGCGTGCCGACGAAGAATTGATGCGACTCGGATTAGTGCAGCGCGGGCAAACAATTATTGCGATGGCTGGGCGCCTGCCAGAGCAACCGAGCCTCTCGTCAATGATGAAATTGCACAAGGTTGGCGAAATCGAAGTAACGAAATAAACAGGATTGCGTTGTATGACGCGACTGCTCCCACCATAAACGCTCGCTCGCCCCCATCGCCTTATCTACGACAAAACACTTGCCCAGTATATTACATCGAGGTAATATACTGGAATGAAGTGTGAGGCCGAAGTGACAGATTAATTCGGCGACTAGTGGGATTCCCGCACTCTTGAAGAACAGGAATCAGTTGCCTATTCTGTACGTCTGCTGGAAGAAAAAGGAGTCGCGCTTGCTCATCCTCACACAAGTAGTATTGCGGGCTCACGTCATACGCACATGCGCGAACTTCGGATTCAACCTGCGGGGCAACCTTGGCGAGTCCTGTACGCGTTTGACCCGCGCCGCATGGCGATTTTATTAATTGGCGCTGACAAAACAGGGCAGGATCACTGGTATGAAATCTTTGTTCCAATTGCTGATGACTTGTATGACCAGTATTTAGCTTCGCTCAAACAGGAAAGACTTATCAAATGAAAACCAGACGATCATTTCAATCTTTGTATCAACAGTTACCAGTCGCAAACCGCGGTCAGGTTGAAAAACGCGTTAGTGCAACTCTGGCTGAAATGGAGTTAAAGGAACTACGTGCGCACCGACAACTTTCACAAACCGTAGTGGGCGAAGCCCTGGGTATCAAGCAGGCTGCCGTTTCGCGGATCGAAGGACGCGACGACCTAATGCTTAGCACCTTACAGAACTATATCGAAGCACTAGGCGGGAGCTTGGAATTGATCGCCCATTTTCCCGAAGGAGATATAAAAATTAATCAGCCTTAGATCTCGGACTCTCGTTATTCCACTATATAGTCGTGCCACTCCCATCAGTTTTGCTCTGATTATTGCTGAGGCTTATCTGATCTTTGTCATCAGATAAGCCTCAGCAATATTTGCCGATACAAATTATTTTACTCGTTTCAGCTTCACCAAACGACCAAACACATTCCAT
>JANMKB010000133.1:0-9583 GCA_031371805.1 Blastocatellia bacterium
AGCCGATAAACGCATCGTCATGGGCTTTATTGAGCCGCATTTTATGGCGGGATTTTCGGGTGGCTACAAGGGAATTTTCCCCGCCGTCGCGGACATTGCTTCGATCATGCATTATCACCGCGCCGAAATTATCGGGCATCCAAACAGCACGTGGGGATTGATCGAAGGCAATCCGACACAAAATATTGTACGCAGCTACGGTTCCTTATTGCCCGTAGATTTTTGCATCAATGTCACACAAAACCTCAAGCGCGAAATTACGAATTTCTTCTGCGGCGATCCACTGACGACGCACAACGAAGGTTGCGCGTTTGCGAAGTCTACGGCGATGGTCGGCGTAGAAAAAGCGTTCCCGATTGTCATCACTACGAACAGCGGTTATCCGCTTGATCAAAATTTATATCAAGCCGTCAAAGGCATGTCCGCCGGAGCGCAAATCGTCGAACAGGACGGATTAATTATCGCGGTGGCGCGCTGCAACGACGGCTTCCCTACGCACGGAAATTTCAAAAAATTATTATTCGATCATGCTTCACCGCAAGCGATGCTGGATACAATTCTGACGCCCGGATTTTCGTTGTACGATCAATGGGAAGCGCAGTTGCTGGGAATGATTGTTTTAAAAGGCCGGACGGCTTTGCTGAGCGAAATCCCAGCGGATGAAGTGCAACGAGCTTTCCTTGAACCAATCAAAAATATTGAATTCCGCGTGGCTGAAGAGTTGGACAGAATCGGCAAAGATGCGCCGATTGCGGTGTTACCGGAAGGGCCGATGACGATTCCCTATTTGCAATAATTATTTTTCTGCGTTGATGCGTTCGTCGAAGCCAATGATCACATATTCGACAAATCCATTCAGGTAATCCATCAGCGCATTGATGAAGATCAAAATACCGAGCATCTCTAATGACTCCTCGGCAATTGTTTCGATGACATACTGCGAGCTGTCTTTGCCATAGATTTTCATCAAATATCCGCCCACCATTTCTAATCCCAACGCACCGTTCAGATAAATCATTCCGGCGAGAATAAAAAGCCATTTCGTCCGCGACGGCAATTTCCAGACAAATGGCAGGTACGCCAGTCCCATAATCGTCACAAAAATCAGGCCGGGAATGACCCACGCGAAATAAAAAGCGCCGCTGGTGTGCAAAGCATCGCGCAATGGCTCAATGATCATCTCGTGCAATTGCGCCGATTCATCCATCGAAAGGAACAGGAAAACCACCGCCAGGAACCGCCAATGACCTAAGTAGCGATCCTTGATTTTCTTTTTCATGTCACTGATGACTAATAAAAGCCACGCGCAAAACAGCATTGAGACGCTTTGATAATAATTGGGTAAATTATTTTCTCCGTCGAGGTCAAATTGCTCGATGATCGTCCGCAAATGATAATGGTGCAGCCCGTCATCCCCCAGCGCAAAGCGTAAATAAGCACTGGTTGTACCTGCCATCATGAAAAACATCACCAGGCAAAAAAATACGAGCGTTACGCGCCCTGTCGAAATAACGCGCTTAATGACGCGCCCTTCTTTGTCCGGCATTTTTGCATTCCTCTTCTATGATTCACGAAAATCAGTTAGTTGGGGTAGTTAGTGCCGAGGTAGTAATCATTCAATCGAGGCAGGGGTAATTTAGCGTTTTATGCCTGATCGGTCAATCTGATTATTGCAAAGGTGAACAAGAAAAAAGCGCACAGTTTTAAGCTGTGCGCTCCAGGCAGAATTCTTCCAGGAACAAATATTTACGCCACTCCGGTCGGGCTTCCGCCTGATGCTGCAAGGCGGCGCGTTCCAGACCGAAATACAGCGCCGCCGGATTTGCCAGCAACGGCATTCTGGCTTCGGCTGGCGTGCGGTCAGCTTTGCGGTTATTGCAGGTTCGGCAAGCCGCGACCAGATTTTCAGCAATCGTCCTGCCGCCCTTTGATTTCGGCACGATGTGGTCGAGCGTTAATTCAAAAACTGTGCCTTTTTTGCCGCAATACTGGCAACGATGTTTATCACGCATCAAAATCCGCGCACGGCCTGTCGTCCGATTCTGCCGCGAACGAATATCAATGTAATGCTGCAACCGAATCACGGAGGGAACATCGAATTTGTAACGCGGAGAATAAAGCACCTGCCCCGGATCAAGCTCGACAACTTCAGCGACGCGACGCCAAATCAGCGCGAGCGCTTTTGGAGCCGAGACTACGTTGAGCGCCTCATAAGAAGCATTCAGGAGTAATACTTTTCTGTGTGGCTGCATAAAAAAATCCTAAAGCGTAAAACGGGCTGCCGACCCGCAATTGAAATTTAAGTCAACGTTTCGTTCATAGTATACGAGATCATTCCGGTTGCGTCGCGGGCTGACGTTCAATTTTACGCAAATTTAATGGAGCCTCCGACAGGATTCGAACCTGCATCTTTTTTCCAGTTACGGTTAACCCGGGTAGAAACCGAGACCGATACGGAGGCAAAAAATTAGTTTCGAGTTGTGAGTTTCGGGTTTCGAGGATCACTGACAAGGTGTTACCGCGAAATCCAAAACTCGAAACGCGAAACTGTTTTCTGGTGGTTGGAGTTGGAATCGAACCAACCTTTGCTGCTCTTCAGACAGCCGCTAATCCATCTCAGCTATCCAACCAAATTTATGAAAATATGAACGCGGAATGATGAAGGATGAAAAATTTCTTGTAGTTCGTCATTCATCATTCTGTGTTTATCGCTCTAGTTTTGGCCTCCGTGGCAGGACTTGAACCTGCGACCTCTGCGTTCGTAGCGCAGCACTCTGATTTCCAACTGAGCTACATGGAGGAAATTGTCAAATCAAAAAGCAAATATCAAAAATAATAAGGCAAAAGGTCGGCACTCTTTTTTCTATTAAAGGCAATCTTCTGAATTTCACGTTTGCCTTTTGATATTTGCCATTTGCCTTTTGATTTCAATCTGGTCCAGGTGGCAGGAATCGAACCTGCGTATACTTACTCCCAAGGCAAGTGGGTGGCCGCTACCCTACACTCAGTTATAAAATTTCATGGGCACAACAGAGGCGCATAAAAACACCTCTGTTGTATATCGCTATCGTTCCAGATAGGCGTTGGAAACAACTTTGAGACAAACGCGACCAATTTCTGGATGGGTGCGTTCAAGCAAGGGCTTAACGACAATGCCTTCCCGAAGATGATTCGCGTTGGCGATCAGGCTCTCGCCTTCGGCAAGTTCCAAAATTGTTTTCAGCTCAAACAACGTATGGTCTGAAAGCAATGGAACCCACGGCAAAGTCGAAGCCATCTGTCGCGCTTCTGCCGGATTGATCCATTCAGAGGCCCTGAAGAAATCAAAGACAGCAAAGCGAATTTCGCCGCTGCTCGCGCCGTATTTCAAATCCTGCACGCTGCCATACACTTCTCCATAGACTGTAATATCAGAATTAGCGCGGCAAAATTCTGTTAGCTCAGGATAGTGTTCGACCACTTTCCACCACAGAGTATTTTTGCCTTCACGCTTCCATTCAGTACGACTGCCGACGTGCATCGTGCCGTCCATCCAGCAATAACGCGCCGAAGCTCCATGGATTTTTTCTGTAATCCACACTGGTTCGCCAGGCGTGAACACATGCGCATAACGACGAAGTGTATCCACATCGTAAGCCGGGCGATAACCCGCCGGGGTGGGAGCCGCTTCACCACCTGAAGACATCGGCAGAGGCGGATCGTAATGCGTGACACCCAGCGATTCTGCTAAATCAATTCCAAGCGGTGCGTCCTCGGCAACTGGAACCAGCAACCCCATCGAAACGATGCCACGCAATTTTTTGACCTTGATGCGTTCGTGTCCTGCTAAGAAAGCGAATTCAGGACGCATGCTATCAACAACCGAATCAGGCGGAATGTATGCGCCTTTGGTTTTGCCTTCCCAATCTGCTGTACGCACACAGCAGGTATAGCCATCAAAGACGCGAACGATTGACAGCGAATCTGCATTTGGGTGTGGCTCCAATCGAATTGGAACAACTTCTACAACATGTGTGCTTTTCATCGGATTATCCTTCCGCGAGCATCAATTTCAGAGTCGCAACTTTACTAAAACCGCTAACTTCTCCAATCGAATTACACGCGCAAAGTTGGTGGAGTCGGTGGGAGTTGAACCCACAATTTCTGGTTTGCAGGACCAGTGCCTTGCCAATTTGGCTACGACCCCAATTAAAAACCAAACCATAGCACTCTTTATTGCTTGTTTAGTCTGTTCATAAAAATTTGGTAGAAGCGGTGAGACTCGAACTCACGACCCGCTGCTTGTAAAACAGCCGCTCTTGTCGCTGAGCTACGCTTCTAAATTTAGTTTCGAGGTGTGAGTTTCGGGTTTCGAGGATTCCTACCAACGTGTACCTCGAAACGCAAAACCCGAAACTCGAAACTATTTTGGAGCTGTCGAGGGGAGTTGAACCCATAACCTGCCGCTTACAAGGCGGCTGCTCTTGTCCGTTGAGCTACGACAGCGTACAAATATTTTTCACCCAACAATGCGAAGATGCGCTACACTATCCCTGCTAAAAAACTGCCCCCTTTTCTCACAGTTAAATCAATCTCAGAGGTAAGCAATGAAATTTATCAACAGCAAACATATTAACGCTTGGGCAATGGCATTTCTGCTGACGGCACTATTAATTTGCACGGCAACGGCGACGCCCTTTGACAAGCATGGCAAAGGCAACGGTAAAGGCAGAGGCCACGGCAATTCCGGTCAACATTCAAATCAAAGAAAAAAGGACGATAAATTTGTTAACGGACACGACGCACGCAATGGACGCCTGGATGGTCGTGGCCCGAAACATAAACACTAAATTCTTTTCTCAAAGAGCAAATCTTTTTTACGCCGGCTGCACTCAACACTGAGTGCAGCCGTTGTTGATTTTGGAGTCTGCGATGGGACTTGAACCCACTCTCTCCAGTTTGGAAGACTGGTGCGCTAGCCAGTTGCGCTTCGCAGACATATTTTGGCGACAAGGAATGATGAAACGATTTTTCAAGAATGTAGTTTCATCCGCATTCGCCATAATATTTGGCTGAGAGAGTGGGGATCGAACCCAGGATAACTCGATTAACAGTCGAGCGCCTTACCACTTGGCTATCTCTCCATAACTTTTGGTAGCTGCGAACGGAATTGAACCGCTGCCCTTCTCCTTATGAGGGAGACGCTCTCATCCAACTGAGCTACGCAGCCACAAACTTTGCGCGTCAGACAAAATAATTGTCGCATTTTCTATCCGGTGGGAAGTCCTGATAGCCTCGCCAACGCTCCGGCAAAAATCCTGAGCATAGCGAGAAAAACATCTGACGCGCCTGGTAATTCAAAGAACAATTCTCGCCGCAGCGCCTGCCTGGCCCCGCTTGACCACGAACGTGAGCCTCACCGTGCAAAGACTGGATTTACTCACGACAAACGCTGCGCGAATCAGTTTCGAGTTTCAATGCAGTTTCGCGTTTCGGGTTTTGTGTTTCGAGGTAACACCCCGACGGGAAGCCTCGAAACCCGAAACTCACAACTCGAAACTAACTTCTGGCGGCTCTGACGGGACTTGAACCCGCGACATCTCGATAGACAGTCGAGCACTCTCACCATCTGAGTTACAGAGCCAAAGCTGGTAGCGGTGGTGAGACTTGAACTCACTAGCAATAGCTTGAAAAACTATCCGCGCGACTCTTTGCATTCACCGCCAAATTTACTGGTCGGCTCGGTTGGATTTGAACCAACGACCTATCGGTTATCAACCGATTGCTCAACCCGGACTGAGCTTCGAGCCGAAAATCATTAGGTAACGCAGGCGGCTCGCCTGCGAAAAGCGCGTGAAACGCCGCTTTCCTCCCCAGGTGAGGTAACGATTACAATAATTTTCCCTCCAGCACACACCGGCTTTGCTATCGCTCGCGGGGCGCAGGCGAGACGCCCACGCTACCTTTTACCTGCGAATGCCAGGTGCGGTACTGCTCTAATTTGTTCGCCTGACGACAGAGTGAAAAAATTGTTTGAATCCGCTCCGATTCCTGCGAAGAAGCAGCGCCTGCCATCGCTCGCGTCAATAAGGGTTTGAGCTCTTCTTCTAAATTCGACAACTTCCGCAAAGTCATCCTCGTTGCTCTCGTTTTCAAAATCATCGCTGCTCCTTTCAAAAATTGCTGGCTGGGAAGGTAGGATTCGAACCTACAACCCTTCGGGCCAAAACCGAATGCGCCGCCAATTGCGCCACTTCCCATCATTAAGTTTGGGGCGAACAGTCGGAATTGAACCGACAGCCTCTTGATTCACATTCAAGCGTTCTGACCGTTTGAACTATGTCCGCCATAAAAACTGCTCCCGCCGGGAATCGAACCCGAATCACGCGCTGATCTGGCGCTGGCAGGATATAAATCTGCTGCTTTACCAATTAAGCTACAGGAGCGAAAAAGTTTGGTGGGTCCGGTGAGACTTGAACTCACATCTCACGGCTTAAAAGGCCGTTGCCTTATCCAGTTAGGCCACAGACCCGAACTTGCAAATAACTTTGCGGTTCTGCTCCCAATCGGTTCACGATATTTTTTGTGATTATTTGGGAGCGGGATCCGCTCCCGCTGGCTAATGTTGACGACCGAATGGTTCGGTATTTGGTTTTACTGCTGTACCTTGAATCAACATCATAAACTTTGCATTGACTCTATGATTAGTAAAGATACCGCCCCTGCGCCAATCATTGAGGCACAGCATATTCGTTATTTCGTTGTATCTAATTACTAACTTCATAGTGCTAATATTTATAAACTACCTTCCGAGATAACGCAAGCACTATTTTTCACCTATCTCATTTATTTTCAACAACTTACAGCGCCTACACAAGGACACTTTCACCGCCTCGCCATTGCGAGTTCTTCACAAAATCTACCTATTGACTTAATAGCGGCTTACTATTTTCATCGTATCTTTCACTAACGATTTTAACTGGTTGCGGACTTGGGTAATGCTCCCAACTAACGAGGGTTATGAGGCCTCAATGGTCGCTTGACCGTCCGCGTTATAACTTTGGCAGGAGTACTAGGGATCGAACCCGGAACTTCAGTTTTGGAGACTGGCGTGTTACCAATTACACCATACTCCTGCATTAAACTTTGGTGCCGAAGGAGAGATTTGAACTCTCAAGCAAGCGCGTTTTAAGTGCGCCGTGTCTGCCAATTGCACCACTTCGGCTCGAATTTTCAACCCGCTGTTCGCGGTACAAATTTAGAGGTCGCTACAGGAATCGAACCTGTGTAGATGGGTTTGCAATCCACCGCCTGAATCCACTCGGCCAAGCGACCTGAAGAGAGTTCGCAGTATCTAGTTCGCAGTTCGCAGTTTTGTTATGAACTGTTTTACTGCGAACTGCGAACTTTCCCTCTGCGAACTGCATTCTGGTACGCCTAGAAGGAGTTGAACCTTCAACATCTGGTTTCTAAGACCAGTGCGTCTTCCTGTTGCGCCACAGCCGCATAAACATTGGTGCAGGAAGAGAGATTTGAACTCTCAGCATCTGATGTTTGAAATCAGTGCGTCTGCCAATTGCGCCATCCCTGCGGAAGAGAGTTCACAGTTATTAGTTCGCGGTTCGCAGTTTTTGCTCCCTGTCCCCTAATTCCTAACTTCTTTCTTACTGGTGCATCGGGCAGGATTTGAACCTGCGACCTTTAGCTTCGGAAACTAATGCTCTGATTCCTGCTAAGCTACCGATGCTTATAACTAATTTAACTTACAAAGAACTTAGCCTTGTAGACACACGTATAGCTGGCGGAGAGTCAGAGACTCGAACTCTGATGAGACTATGCTCGGTAGCTTTCGAAGCTACTGCCTTACCAGTTAGGCTAACTCTCCGTACTTAATTTTGGCGGAAGTGATAGGATTTGAACCTATACAAGTGATTAGCTTCCTGGCTTAGCAGGCCAGTGCAATTACTATTTCTGCCACACTTCCGAAATTATTTTTTTAGCTACGCTCCTTCAAATCTGGAGGAAGGTGTGGGACTCGAACCCACATCCCGTTGATGGTTCGCCAGTTTTCAAAACTGGTGGCTTACCAATTAGCCTAACCTTCCTAAGTACAATTGGTGCCAGAGACAGGGATCGAACCTGCTTGCCATAAAAGGCACCGGGATTACAATCCGGCCCCAAGTCCATTATGGGATCACTGGCATTAAGAAAAGAACAAAACCCGCATCATCGGGGTTTCCGAGAGCGGGTCTTTTCTAAACCTAAATCCTTGTGTTTATTTACTTTCTGGATTTGGGAGCGGGAACCCGCTCCCGCGTACTAACAATGCTCAAATTGGCGATAATCACTTCGCAATTGTTCGGAGGTGAGATTACCTTTTGGCATAATCGAACTGGCTGATGATCTGGGCGATAACCCAAAACAGACAAAGCCGTCGAGCTGCCATCCGAACGGATGCAGGACGCATATCACTGCGCCGCCGACTGTTTGTTTGCTTGTGTTAATCGTTTCCGTCATATTTCCCGTTTAAGGTAAAGGTTATTTGTCCTTAGTAATAATCGAAGTAACTTTATACTCTGTACTAAATTTTTCGTCAAGCACTTTTATTATCAGGCTATAATTTTTTACTATAATTATCTCATCAGTTATTTCCCACTTAGTTTGTTTTGCAATTGGAATAGTTACTTTACTGAGTGTTGAAGAAGTATTTGTACGATGATCGTGAACTAATACATCATAAGTTTTAGTTGGATCAGCCTTAAATTCAGTAGCCGTTATAGTGTGAAAAGAGTAGCGAGTAGTATTACTACTTAAGCTTGTCAGCGCGGGATTGGGCAAAGTCAGCCAGCATTTGTTGGGCCAGTTTTTTGGCGACGGTGGTCTTTCCGGCACGAATTAATTCCAGCGCGTTTGATTCGACAAATAATTTCAGGAAGTCACGGCGCGTATTGAAATCATTGCTTAACTTGCGAACTTCGGTGCGCAATTCGGCGGTAAGTTCCAGTAAAATTTCATACTCTGCACCAATCAACTCGCCGATTTCACGTTTGACTCTCTGCGCGACAGTAGGGCTTTTGCCAGCCGTTGAAACGCTGATTTGCAAATCACCGCGCGTGACCAGAGAGGGAGTTATAAAATCACAAAGCGCAGGCTGATCTACGACATTGCACCAGATTCTTTGTTGGGCGGCAGCTTTGGCGACGGCTTCATTTACGGTTTGAATATCGGTGGCGCTGATGATCAGGAATTTACCGTCAACATCGGAGTCGGCGAATTCGCCTGCACGCCAGGTCACAATTCCCTGCTTGACCATCAAATATAAGGTTGGCGTTAAGGTTGGGCTGACGATATGAACTTTGGCATTGGCTTCGACCAGTTGCAAGATTTTCCCTTCGGCAATTACGCCGCCGCCGACTACGAGGATTGGACGGTTTTTCAGATCAAGGCAAATCGGAAAGTAACGCATGTTCGTTACTCCTCTTTATTGCGCATAAAATCTGCCAAGCCGTTGAATTTCTCCATCAGAAAAGCTTTCCATTGCGGCTCGACTTCCAATTCATCAACGGACATTTTCATGCACATTAACCATTGATCGCGTTCCGCT
>JANMKB010000177.1:0-3752 GCA_031371805.1 Blastocatellia bacterium
CAAGTTCAGCCTGCGCCGTCGCGTCAAGCCAGGTGAGTTCATTATTTGATGACATTGTTGATGCTCCAGTATTTTAGAAATTTCCCGGGATTTCACGCAGCTCAAGAGATTCATACTGACCACTGACCACTGGTCACTGACAAAACCTTCCTGTAGGGAGTGATGATTTTGGGTCAGCGGTCAGTATGAAGTGATCAGTCGTCAGGGGAAAATTGCTCAGGTGAAAATTAATTTAACTCCCGCAATTGTCAGCACAACTGCCAGCATCTTCTTGATAAATACTGGCGAGAATTGACGACTGCCAAGATATGATCCGACGGCTCCGCCACTTACTGCCGCCACCGCCAGCGGCAGCGCAAAGGTTGGTAGCTGTTTCGTGCTACTGACATTTCCCAGCAGGCCGGAAATTGAGTTGACCAGAATAAACATTGCCGAGACGCCAGAGGCTGTTTTCGTTTTGGCCCAATGCTTTAAAATTAAAATCGGCGTCAGAAAAATTCCGCCGCCTGTCCCCGTTAAGCCTGATAGTAAACCAAGCACGCCGCCAGTAGAAATTGCGATTGCTTTGGCTGGCTCGTGCGGTTCTTCATCGGTCTTACTCTCCAGCAAAAATCGCGCGGCAGAATAGAGTAATACCAGGCCGACGAGAATCTTAAAAACCTTCGTCGGCAAATTGATATAGCCGCCGAGGAAAGCGAGGGGAACCGATAAAATTGCGAACGGCCAGAACAGTCGCCATGAAAAATGTCCGGCGCGCCAAAACTGCCAGGCAGTCAGACTGGCGACCAGAATATTTAAGACTAAAGCAGACGGCTTAATAATTGTCGGAGCGAGACTGAACAAAGTCATCACGGCAATGTAACCCGATGCGCCCGCATGCCCGACCGAAGAATAAAGAAAAGCGACAACCGCGATTGCCGCGCAAATCAGTAGTAGTTGCTCAAAATTCATAGCTGGTTATTTCCTGGTATTTTCCGCCTTGCTCACGATCAGAGTTTTGACCTGACGAACCCAGCGCCCGTGCCGTTTTTCATCAGGCACGATAATTTGTAAAGGGCCTTCATTAGTTGGCAGCAATTCGTTGTCGCGCCGCTCAGCCAGTAAAATCACCCGATCTGTATAAGATGAATCAAATTCCGTCAGCGAGAAAATTGCCTGATAACCGTCGGCTCCCTCAGCAACCAGATACATGGCCAGAGCTTTGCCGTGGAAGTCTTTGCCAAACTTAATACCCGCTTGTTGCAGGACTTCAGTAATTGCCACTCCTTCATAATTACTTTCTTTTTTATCGTGACCTGTGGCTTTGACTGACTGCCGTCGCAGCTTGCCAAAATCAGCGCGTGTCAGCTTGAGCGAATGTTCCACTTCACCACCAACAGTTAATAAAATATCCGGGTTAGAGGGTGCCTGATTTTGCCCACAGGCAATGATCGCCACGAACAAACAGAGCGCTGTAAAAATACCGCGCATGAAAAACATAAGGTTGTATCTCCTAATTGAGGGTTAATTATTTCGGCACATCCAGCGCCGGATTGCTGGTAAAAAATCCATTCGGCATCAGCTTAAACCCGGCTTTGTGAACAGGCATCACGGGCCAGTCTTCGGGGCGCGGCAGGTGCGCGATGCCCATCGAATACCATAACACAATATCCTGATTTTCAATGGCGCGATTCCCTTTTGTCCATTTGGGCAGGCCTTCGCCGCCCTTACTTTGATTGATATAAAACCCGGCAGCGTTCATTTCATCCGGCGCAAATTTCGTTACCCAAAGATGATTATTCATAAACCCGGCGCGCTTTCTGACAAAAGAATTCAGGCCTGAAAATGGAACGGAATTTTCACCTGTCACCAACGCATATCCGGTTGGCTGACCGAGCGAATTTCTGTTTGCCTCATTAACAATTTTCCAGCGCCGGCTTGACGCAAAATTAAGCTGGCGTTGCGCTTCGATTTCGCGCTTGAAAATTGTTTCCTGCATCGTGAAGACATTATTCTGCGGATTTTTTGCGCCTGCAATTGCGGCCTGCGTATTTTGCTCGACGACGCTGTTATGCCCCGCGCCATCAACATCCATGTCCAGTCTGAAGTTGAAAAAATGCTGGTGATGAATGGCTTCAATGCCAGGCGCAACCAGATGACCTGTGGCAGATTTTTGGTTCGTTTGATGATTGTGATCAGCCGTTGCCGCTACACCTTTGACCGACATTACCCCCGTCAAATCAATCTCCATTTCCAGCGTCCCGTCCTGATGAAAAATCCAGTTGAAGCCATATTCGTAATTACCGACATTGGCGAAAGAGGACAACACAAGTTCACGCGCCCGACGTGATTCATTTTTGTTTGTCACCCAGTCCACGTGTTTCCACAGGACTCCGCCATCGCGCTCAAACAAAGCCACGACGCGATTTTTCTCCTGCACATTGCCGCGATCACTGGCAAAAAAAGCAGGCAGCAAAGTCGCGTTATCCGGCACATCAACTTTGTCCTCAAGCGGCAACGCCAACAATCCCAGGCCGTATTCGCCTTCATCAAACGCATTGCGAATGTACCAGCCTGCGCTGGCGTCGCCATAGGGAACGACCATTTCAGACAGCGAGCCGCGATACAAAATAGAACGCAATTTCCCGTGGTCTTCATAACCGACGGTGTACAAAACCAGGCCTTCACGCGGATGCAGCGTGTAACGAAACCGCCAGTTTTGCCAATGAATTTCGTTGCCGTGAATTTCAAAGCCGGGGCCATTCGGTTGCACAATCTGCAATGGCTTTGGCGTCAGACGTGATGATTGATTGGCGTCAGAATCAAGTTCACCTTTGGCTTCAGGAACCGGCACAACGCCTGTGTCAATTAACTGGAGCATTTTTTTCGCGCTCAAATCAACGACGGCGGTAACGCCTTCGATGGGGTGCGGATAAGGATTTTTGTCGCCCCTGGGACGATAAAATGAAATGCCTCGCGCCAGTCGTTTACCCGCTTCGGCAGGCAACCCAAAATATCCTGCCGACCACGCGTCAATCTGGACGTTCCCAAAATCTTCGATGCCGCGCTTTTTCATCGCCGCCTGCCATTGCGGGTCTTTGCGCGTGATGGAGGTCAGCAAAATCACGTCTTCGAGCATAAACGAAGGCTGGACGCCGGGAATTTCTTTGAATGAAATTACTGATTTTTTATTGAGATCAACGATAGCTTCATAGGTTTTATTGACTGTGCGTTCATAAACGACAGCGAAAGCTTCGCGGCGAAATGAATCACCGGGTTTGAAATTCAGCACTTCAGCTTTCGGCGGTTCGTGCAAAACCATCGTCGAGAATCGGCTGCTCTTGGTAATCTTACCGCTGGCTTTCAGCGTTTCGGTGACAGCGGTAATTTCTTCTTTGCTGAGCGGATCAAGCGGATGTGATTGCGCGAATGACAGGCTTGCAAGTAAAAAACAAGTGATAGCGATAAAGCGAAGATTGACGGGACGAGACGAATTCATTGATCGGTTTCCTCTGGAATTGCTGGTTTGAAATGCAGCCTGGAAATGATGCAACAAGGCCGTGAGAAAACCAAATCGGAAGCAGGGTAGCTTTGATAAATTTTAGCGAATGGTTAGGGATAAGCTGGTTTTGGGCTTTGGTTTTATACCAGGATCAGAGCTTGAGGTCCAATTCTATTGAGTCTTTCGCCGTTTATTTGGCTTTGGCGTTCTCCTGCCTGGCTTCCTTCAAAATGGGCAAATCTTGATCGGCATCTTTCCACAACTTCAAAAA
>JANMKB010000181.1:0-20844 GCA_031371805.1 Blastocatellia bacterium
GGTATTTTTGACAATGCAACGCCAGAAGGAGCGTTTGATTTATCGGGGAATGCCTATACGTGGACGTTGTCAATTTATGACCAGACGCAATTTTCCTATCCGTACCGCCGTGATGATGGGCGCGAAAACCCTGAGGCCGAAGGCAGGCGCGTCCTGCGGGGCGGTTCGTGGGACGTCAATCTAGACAGTGCGCGTGCCTTCTATCGTAACTACGATCTTCCGTCCGGCCGTTACGACAATATCGGTTTTCGGGTCGTCGTCGTCCCCCTTCTCTGACCTCTGTTCCTGGGACGGTGCGCGGGTGCATTTCGGGTTGTCCCTCTTTTTTCAGAGTGTGGCAGCTTTCAGAATTGCCGGTCGAATACGTTTTGCCAGCCGCGACGAAGAGATTTTAGAAGGCGCAGATGAATCCCGTCCGCACGGGCGCAAAACACCGTCGGGCGCATACCGTAGCGTAACCAGGACTGGTTGCAAATGTACGGCAATCAAATCTGGTTACGTTACTTACTTTGTGCTGTGCGAAATTAATGCCGATCAGGTGCAGGCTCAAATAATCTGGCGGTGCTGGTCAGTTGTTTGGCTTTTGGAATGGCTTCGATTGCCTGAATTGCCTGGGGATCACTTTCGAGCAGGAATTGTTCTTCGGCTTCCAGGCCATAGGCGGCAGTGATTAATTCCGCCCGGATGCGGCGTTTGGCGTACTCTAAATTAGTATTGAGAAGCGTCTCACTTAGTCCTAAATCGTGATGCTCATGCAGAAAAGTACGGAAGGCGGTGATGACTGCCTCGTTGAGAGAGAACTCGCTGCCGAGAAATTTGTAGCCGTGCTGCGTTCTACCGACTTTGAATTCTTCGAGTCCGGGTAAAGTGCCAGCGGCTAAAAATCTTGCATACTCAAAGCAGGCATCGCGGAGATTGGGATTTTCCTCAGGCGCTTTAACGGAGATGTCAGGCGTTATGCCGCCGCCGCCATGCAATTTGCGTCCGGTCGCGGTATAAAATGTGCCGCCTTTATTCGGGTCCTGATTCGGGCTTGGTGAAGCATTTGAAGCTTCGGTATTGCGGTGTGCGGTGTAGTAATCGTAGAGTCCGACGCCATTATAATCACGCTGAATACAGCGTCCACTGGGCGTGTAATACTTAGCTGTCGTCAGCGTTAAGCCCGTGCCGCTGCCCGCTAAACGAAATACTGTTTGTACTAATCCTTTGCCGAAACTATCTTCGCCAACGATCAAGCCTCTTTCTTTATCCTGAATTGCGCCGGCCACAATTTCCGAAGCTGAAGCGGTGCCATTATTAATCAGCACGACCAGCGGGATTGATTCGGGGTCGCTATTCTCAGATTTATAAACCTGATTTCTCATCCGCCCTTCGCGTCCGCGCACACTGACAACTTCTACGCCTTTGGGAATGAATTGCTCCGTCACCTCAATTGCTTGTTTGAGTAAGCCACCCGGATTGCGCCGCAGATCAAGAATCATGGAATTCATGCCCTGTTTTTTTAAATCTGCGATGGCGTCCTGTAATTCTTCGCTGGTTCTCTGATGGAAGCCGCCGGTCAGCGCGACATAGCCAATGCCGGGACGAGCGACAAAATGATTCCGCACTGAAGGGTAAGGAACCTCGTCGCGGACGATGCGAACTTTGACGGGAACGGGTTCGCCGGCCCGATCAACCGCGATTTCTACTTCAGTACTGCGCTCGCCGCGGACATGATTCAACACATCTGCCTGCGACCAGTTTTTGGTGGGCTTCCCGTCCACTTCGACAATGATGTCGCCGTATTTCAAACCTGCGCGATCTGCTGGCATTCCTTTAACAACGCCCAGCACACAGGTTTTGCCATTGCGTTGATTGATGGTTACGCCGATGCCGTAAAAGCGGGAGCTTTGCTCTTCCTGCATTTCGTTGAAGGCGCGGCGATCAAAAAAACTGGAATGAGGATCAAGGACATGCAACATCCCCAGCACCGAAGCTTTCGTCAACGCTTCATCATTTGCTTCTGCCCCGCCATAATTGTCTTCGATAAGTTGGAGGCCATCGGTATAAGCCTTGACGACCTGATTATCTTTCATCGTATCGCTGGGAATATTTAGTGTTCGACTTTGAATCCGTCTGGCCCAACCACCAGCGACCGAACCTATCGCTACTACGACAACGGCAATAATTAAAAAACGGCTTTTTGACTGCATGATTTCTCCATCTGGAAAAAGTTTAGAAAACCAACTATAACATAGCCGTAGGAGTTTGCAGAGCGTGAAAAAATGGTTTGGGGATCAGGCTGAGCAGTACCATTTTCACGGCAACTCAAATAAGATGCAGTGCTATGGAGACTGAGAAAAATAGCGAAATTACGAATTGGGTTACGGGCAAAGGAACGCTTAATGTTGGGAGTACAAAACTCCAGATTGAAGTAACTGTGCCAGGTAATCCGGTGCGTCCCACGCAGATGCTGCCGGTGTTTCAGTCCCTGACCAATTCAATTGTTGCGGTTGCGGTTAAAGAGGCAGAAGTGGCAGGCGAGAAAATTTCCTGTACCAAAGGATGCGGCGCATGTTGTCGCCAGCTTGTCCCGATTGCTAAGAGTGAAGCATATCATCTGCGTGATCTGGTCGCGGAATTGCCAGCGCCGCGTCGTACGCAAATTCAAAAACAATTTGCGGATGCGATAGTGCAACTGAAAGAGTCAGGGTTATATGAAAGAATAGCTATGCCTGAAAATTTTTCTGTCGCATCTCGGCAACAAATTGGTCTGGATTATTTTTATCAGGGCATTGCCTGTCCCTTTCTTGAAAATGAATCCTGCTCTATTCATCCTGATCGTCCACTTGCCTGCCGCGAGTATCTGGTGACTTCACCCGCCGAAAACTGTGCCAGTCCAACTGCCGCCAACGTCAACTGCGTAGAAATTTCCGGCAGTGTGTCACGGGCAGTGAGGAATCTTTCCGATGACTCCTCAAATCGGGGACTTAACTGGTTACCACTGATTTTTGCCCTGGAGTGGGCAGCTCAAAATCCTGATCAATCCAGCGCGGCGACGGGGCCGGAATTCCTGGGACAGGTCTTTAAACATCTCGCCAATAAAACCTTATAAGGCAAGCTCATTGAGAAAAAGTCTCGCGTTTAAAATTTATAAAAAAACACTTCACTTTGACTGACTGTTAAACTATACTCGGCTCGTTAATGAATATTTCTTACCTTGATTGATACTCTGTCATGTTTTTCAAGGTTTGTTCGCGTTTCTGCCACGCGAAAGAAATTCTAACACTTAGATTCAGACAAAATTAGTATTAGCTGGTTTCCTTGTGTAGTTGTGCAAAATAACTCCGGTATTGAGCCGTGAAGCAATTTGGAGAGTCGCTTTACGTGAGGGTATTTTTGTATGTCTGCTGATAGAGACCATGTGTACTGTTGTTACTCCCCCAATTGCTTTAGTTGAGCTGGATAGAGAATAGTGTAAGGCTTGATTTACAAAGCTCGGGGTGTTGAATAGATGACCTAATGGTGGAAATTGAACTCACTAAAAAAGACATCCCTTATTGGCTTGGTGGGGCCGGGAAGTTAAAAATTTCTTCAGGCTCCCTGAGTCTGGCTGAGCCGCTGTCTAAAATGCAGCAAAGAATTTTTACCGTGAATTTTGGGGAGACTGGTGAGAGTGATTTTATTTTTGGTACAGACAGCACGGCGAAATTAAAGATCAAAGCTGGCAGCGAGGCAGCTTTGATCGTAATCTCTGAAAATTCCGATTTCGAATATCAGAATCGGGTGAATTATTTTGGTCTTGATAATTATTTTTCCGAGAACCCGGGGATTTAATTCTGCTCCTGACTTTAGGTTCTGGTTCCGATGTGATTTCCCCAGCTACAACTCAGGTTGATTTCTCAGACACGCCGCGCAATGTAATTACAGAAAATTGTGGCAGCTATACTTACTTGCGGGGCTTTGCTGGTGATACCTCAATAGAAAAGGCGATTAAAGCTTTCTTTGCCGGCTTAAGATTGCTAGGGCACATTATTACTTCGCTGCGCCTGGGAGAGATGATCAGGTATGATTATGATGGCTCACTTAAGTTTGGGTTAGGGGCATCTACTAATTATCAAATCAAGCTTTCCACCGAGATGAAAATGCCGGCCCCTTTATTTTCAGCATCTGACTGTCTTAGTCTGCCTGGCAAATTAGCTATTGAAGTCGCGCTTGACGGACATTTCCTGATTGAAACCAGAGAAGCTGAAACCCCTGGCTGGGTACGAGTAGTAATTAGAAAGGGTACTGCTCAGGACTCAACTGCTGTTACGGCTGCTAAAACCAGGGTTTCGATAAGATGCCAGAATTTACCCGATGTAAAGGAGCCACCAATCGAGATGTTGCTGGAACTAAATGTCAAAACCTGGTTGCTGAGGGCTGAAAAATTGAGATATGAAGCTGATTTCAACCCGATCACTAAAAAGCATAATCACCTGGTGGAAAATTTTTCTGGCGCAATAATGGGAATTGGCGTGAGCAGTATTTCCGGGACTGCGGCAATTTACCTCAGACAAAAAATGATTGAAGTGATCAATGGAACGCGGTATCTGGAAAAATGCTCCATCGCCTTACTGGAGCGTTATTGGGATCAACCGGAGCTGCTCTCCGAAAATCTCCGTGAAATAATTAATCTGACCTCATGGAGCAGGCTCAAAGGGGAAGGTGACGCAACGAATTGGATGATTGTCAGTTATTTGACGGATGGCGATCCGCTGAACTGGATGCTCGGTGAGATCAATGTTTACGAGCAAACCATTGCGAGTTTACCTGAATTGAAGCGGCGGGCAGAACAAACTTTGCGACTTATCCAGGACCCTGGTTATCAACCATTGCGAGATTTCGTCAAATTAGCTAAGGAGCAATTCTCGTTACGATCTATCCTGACCGAAATCGGTGAAATTGATTCGGCCACGAAATTAAGACAACAATCTAACACCAGCACCAGCGCCTTTATTGAAGGATTAATGGGCAAGTGTATTTGTGAGTTTAATGACCATGAGTTAAGTACAGTTTTTGATAACTTAAAAGAATTAATAAATTCAATGGATGGTTTTGAGAAGTATCTGTGCGAGAAATTTAAGGAATCAGTCAGACAATCTGTTAGTCAGGATGTCGTAACTGAATACAATCGCGCCAATGAACAGGATGCGCTCATTGATTTGTGTCTTAATCTTTCGACCGCAGAGGGTAAGTTGCTAATGCGCTCAATCGGCGAAGGAAATTTAACGAATGTGTCGGCAGCCATTCGCCCAAATTTGGTCAGGCTCAACTATGGCTTGTTCACCCATCGCGTCACGCCACAAAATCGTTTTGTTTTAAATGCCAGCAATTGGTACAGCGGTCTTAAGGAAAAATGGCCTGGCCTGGAAAAGGGAATATTTAATACGGAAAGCAGGTTGAATTATTGACCAGCAAAGTATTCCAGCCGGAGGCCATTGAAGAATTGAAGAAGTAACAGCGAATGACCGGGTGAGGGAATGAGAATGATGGGATGGAGATTGATTTTGGCAGAGCGATTTTCATCCCTTCTTCTCCCCTCATTCCCTCACCCGGTCATTCGCCCTTTTGTTAGAGTGAACTTTCAGTCATGCTTAGACGATGTCAAATGAAGAAATTTCTCTTACTGTCGCACCGGAATTTTCCGGCACTCGTCTGGACGCTTTTTTAGCCGCGCAAATTGCCGATGTTTCTCGCTCCACGATTCATAAAGCAATCCTGGGTGGAACTTGTCTGGTTAATGAAGGTTTAGTCAAGCCCAGTTATAAAGTCAGCGAGCGAGATAAAATCCATCTGGACTTACCCGCCAGCTCGCCGCTCGAAGCCCTTCCCGAAAATATTCCACTCAACATTATTTACGAAGATGAGGAAGTTATTGTCGTTAATAAACCTGCCGGAATGATTGTCCATCCCGGCACTGGCGTGAAATCCGGCACGCTGGCGAATGGGCTGGTCTATCACTTTAATCAATTATCGCAGGCAAAATCCTTACGGCCTGGCATTGTGCATCGGCTCGACATTGGTACTTCGGGGTTGATCATAGTGGCGAAAACTGATCGCGCACATCAGAGCCTGGCGGCACAATTTGAAGCCCGAACAATTAAGAAACACTACACCGCATTGGTTTATGGGCAGGTGAAAACCAAAGGAGAAAAAATTGATTTACCTGTCGGACGGGATCCGCATAACCGCGTAAAAATGGCGGTTCGTCCAGAAGGGCAGGGCAGGAACGCGCTGACATTTTATAAAACTGTTGAGAATTTTGAAGACTTCACGCGGCTGGATGTGCAAATCAAAACTGGTCGCACGCATCAAATTCGGGTGCATCTGGCGCACCTGAAATATCCCATCGTTGGTGATGCGACTTATGACTCAGGCCGCATCAAAATGGTGAAAAATCCGCAGATCCGAATCGCGATTGAAAAAATGAATCGTCCGTTTTTGCACGCCGCAACGCTCAATTTTATTCACCCGAACGGAACCCCAATGGATTTCAATGCACCGCTGCCAGCAGAGCTGCTGACCTTTCTGGAAATCCTCCAAAATGCGAAGAAGGAGTAGCGCGAACTTTCTAGTTTGCGCTACTCTTTTGCTTACTTACTACGCCTGCTTGCGGACGGATTTTTGCACTTCTTCCAGGTCTGAATCGGCGGGTGAAGAAAATATTCCACCTTTGATTTTTGGTGCGATGACAATTTTACCCAGCAAAATATTGGCAACGCGTTTGGGTAAAATGAAGGTCGCTGCCTGCGCAATGCGCCCGACAATGCGGGCAATATCGCCGCCGCCTTCCCAATGTTCACGGACAGCTTCAGCGGGAGCGCGATTGAGCAGGCGTAAAATGGTCAGCGAAACCAGATACAAATCGTCAACTTCGCCGATGAAGGGAATAAAATCCGGGATCAAATCAATCGGCGAAATGACGTAAGCAATGGCGCCAATGAGAAACGCTTTTTCTGCATTAGGGACTCGACTATCTTTGAAAAGCCGATATAAAAGCTTCAGGAAATTTGGGATCAGGTAGATGATATTTTTCAGAAAGCCTTTTGCCTGCTTCTGTTCAAGGTGCAAAACTTTGCGGGGTGCAAGTTGCTCGTTGGAAATTTGCTCAAATTGATCTGCCATTAAAACCCTCCGTTGCTTGCTAATGTTTTCAGCTACCAAAGCGGTCGCTGTACTTTTCGCGGCATTAGATGCTTAAATTATCGTGTGCATCAAAATAATTTTGCGGTCATAGTCTAAACCAACATGAACGATTTTACCGAAGCTTTTCCGGCAGCGCTGGAACTCACTGACAACGATTCCGTTTTACAAATTGTTTGGGATGATAGGCACATCAGCCGTCATCGTTTGGATATTCTGCGCTCGCTTTGTCCGTGCGCAATGTGCAAGGGGCATAATCCCGCGCAATCGCTGAACCTGCAACCAGAGCAATTCAGTGAAATAAAAGTCATTGATTTAGCGCCAGTTGGGCGTTACGCGTACAACCTGGTTTTCAGCGATCAACACAGCACGGGGATTTTTACGCTGAAGTTTTTGTACGATTTAACGAACTCGGCGTAATGCTGAAGTTGGTAATTACGGCGAGTCTTGTTATGCTTTGCCGCCCAAAAATAACGAGTGAAAAATGAGCGCATCCGCCCTGACATTTGAATCCAAAACCGCCACGCCAATTTCGGTGGCGGAGGCGTTTGCTTATTGTGAACAACTTACCCGCGCTCATTATGAAAATTTCCCAGTTGGGTCTTTGCTGGTTCCCAAATCCCTGCGCAAACATGTACACAGCATTTATGCGTTTGCGCGGACAGCGGATGATTTTGCCGATGAAGGCTACGATACAAAAATTACGCCGATGGAGCGGTTGGAATTACTGAATGATTGGGAGCAGCAGCTTGAGGCCTGCTATCAGGGCCAGGCGACTCATCCGATTTTTGTCGCACTGGCTGAAACGATTCGCGCCTTAAATTTGCCCCTGCAACTTTTTAAAGATTTGTTATCAGCTTTCAAACAGGATGTGGTCAAATCTCGCTACGCAAATTTTGATGAAGTTTTGGATTATTGTCGTCGCTCCGCAAATCCGGTCGGACGCCTGATTTTATTGCTCTTTGGCTACCGCGAAGAAAAACTTCATCAGTTGTCAGACCACATTTGTACGGCTTTACAATTGGCAAACTTTTGGCAGGACGTGTCCGTAGATTTGCTGAAAGATCGCATTTATTTGCCCCAGGATGAGCTGGCGAAATTTGGCCTGAGCGAAGACGAATTAATGGCTGGCAAATTCGATCAACGTTATGCTGATTTATTGAAATTTGAAGTTGCTCGCACCTGGCAACTTTTCAAAGCAGGCAGGCCATTACCAAAACTGGTGCGCGGTAGGTTATCATTTGAATTGAAACTGACGTGGCAGGGCGGTGTGCGGATTTTGGAATTGATTGAGCGGATGGGGTATGACACGCTCAGACTCAGACCGAAAATTACGAAATTTGATAAAATTGTTTTACTTACGCGAGCTATCAGTTGGCGCTGATGTTTGACAAGCTGCCAGCTTGTCGCCGATGGATGGAAATGTTGGCTCAGACCAGAAAATTCAGTTTTAGGCATGAGCGACAAGCTGGCAGTTTGTCGGATGTTATTTATGAAAGCGGCCTCAACCAAAGAAATTCACTTCACGCCCTGGCATTTGCGCGACCGGACGCGTTCGCTCAAACGTGATCTTTCCAAAACAATTCAATCGAATTTTTTCTATTCGTTTTTGTTTTTGCCCAAGCCCAAGCGCGCTGCAATTATTGACGTTTACAATTTTTGTCGCGCCGTGGATGACGTGGTGGATGACGCGCAGGCAGTTTGGAAACACGATCCGCAGGTTGAACTGAATAAGTGGCGTGCGGAGTTGAATAATCTTTACGCTGGTCATCCCACCTGGCCGCAAACGCACAAATTGCAGCGGACACTAGCAAACTTTCCGATCCCGAAAATATTGTTTGAAAAGCTGGTTTACGGCTGCGAAATTGATTTGTACCGCAATCGTTACCAGACATTTGCGGAACTCCACGAATATTGTTATCACGTCGCCGCTGTCGTAGGTCTGATGTGCATTGAAATTTTTACTTATCAAAATCCGCAGACGCGTGAGTATGCCGAAAATCTTGGTCTGGCTTTGCAACTTACGAATATTTTGCGTGATTTGAAAGAGGATGCCGAACGTGATCGCGTGTATTTGCCGCAGGAAGATTTGCAGCGCTTTGGCTACAGCGAACGCGATTTAATAAATAGCGTAGTCAATGAAAACTTCCGCGCTCTGATGAAGTTTGAATGCGACCGCGCCCACGATTATTACCGCAAAGCCGCTGCCTGCCTGCCCGCCGATGACCGCCCAACGCTGGTCGCGGCACAAACGATGGGACGGATTTATCATCGTCTGCTGGAAAAAATTGAAGCCGTGAATTACGACGTTTTCAATCATAAAATTCGTTTGCATCGCCCCACCAGATTTCTGATTGCGTTGCGCGAATGGCAGAAGCGAGGTTAGCGCCGATGAGCTGTGCGCCTATTCTCATCATCGGCGGAGGTTTCGCCGGACTTGCTGCCGCGGTTGATTTAGCGGCGCAGGGAAAGCAAGTTTTAATGCTGGAGCGACGTGCTTTTTTGGGTGGTCGCGCCTATTCCTTCACCGACAAAATTACGGGCGATACAATTGATAACGGGCAGCATTTGATGATGGGCTGTTATCATCACACGCTCGCCTTCCTCAAAAAAATTGGTGCTGCCGAGAAAGTAAAATTCCAATCCAATCCACGCGTAGATTTTCTCAGTGAAACTGAAGGTCACGCGAGCTTTGTTTGTCCATCATTGCCGGCCCCACTGCATTTGCTCGCGGGCTTGTCACGATTGCAAACTATCACCTGGCCTGATCGAATCAGAGCTTTGCGGGTTGGTTTGGCATTGCGAACAATGAACGGAAACCGCGCCAGACTGGCGGATATAACGGTGCGCGAATGGCTGAATGAATTGGGACAGTCGCCACGCATTCAAAATCATTTTTGGGATTTGATCGCGCTTGCCACTCTGAATGAAGCGCCGGAAATCGCTTCAGCGGATATGTTTGCCCGCGTTTTAGAGCAGGCGTTTATGCACACGACGCAGGATTCGACGATGGTGATTTCACGCGTTGGCTTAAGTGATTTGTACACCACCGACGCCGTGAAATTTATTGAAGAACGCGGTGGCGAAGTGAGATTAAATGCTTCGGTCAAAAGCATTAATTTTGTCAACGATCATGCTGTCGGCGTGACTCTGAATAATCAGGAAAATATCGCGGCGGAGACGATCATCAGCGCCGTTCCTTACTTTATGCTTAAGGAAATGATTGCGCCTGAAATTCTGGCAGAACATTTTGCTGCTGTCTCTGCCTTCAAATCCGCACCCATCGTTTCAATCAATTTGTGGTATGACAAACCCGTGACGGACTTGGAATTTGTCGGCTTGCTGGATTCGCCGATTGAATGGGTTTTTAATAAAAATGCGATAGGCGGAAACTCTTCCAACCCGCGCCAGCATCTGGCCTTAGTGATCAGCGGCGCTCATCAAGCCGCATCGCAGCCCAAAGAATTGCTCATCGAAATGGCGCAAACAGAAATGCAGAAATTCTTTCCGAAGGCGCGTCAACAAAGGCCGGCACACGCCTATGTTATCAAAGAACAACACGCCACAATTTCACATACTGTCGGCATTGCGCGTCAACGCCCTGCACAAAAAACTCCCTTTTCCAATTTTTTCTTAGCCGGAGACTGGACAGCTACCGACTTACCCGCGACGATTGAAAGTGCTGTGTGGAGCGGACAAGCCTGCGCCCAACTTATAGCGGGAAGATGAATTAAAATAATTTATTGGCATATTAGCTTTATTAATCTTGTCAGGAACTGAACCGAAGTTTATACTGCCCAGCAGTCAACTGGATTTCTGCAAGTTCTAAATAATCTGATCTCTCAAAAATTACTCTACGTCTTTTTTTTGAATAATTGGTCTGCGAGCTTTTTTAGCATTACTCGCAATGGTTCTGACGATGTTGCTCATGCTTTATAAGCGCATAACATTATACCTTTATCATTGTTTTAGAAGCTAAGTCGCACAAATTTTTAACTAAACTATGTTTCCTATTAGGAACCACGATACTTGTATAGATCGTGCGCCCCCTAACCAATATACTTGATCTATTTTAGTAGCTCTCCCCCGGCTGCAAACCCATAACCCGGCACTAATGGTAATGATTGGAAGTCTATCCAAATTACTTGTAATTGTGATTATTAAGTGTAATTTTGACGAAAATTAAAAGAAAGGTATCTCAAATGAAAAAAACATTGATTTCTTTATTAACACTATCGTTATTCCTTTTGCTGACAGTTCACGCAACAGGACTCGCACAAGGCCAGGGACAAGGCGCCCCTGAAATTATTTTGCACAAAATGAATCCCCATAATCCTGCGGCTCCAACGAAGGGTTCGACCGGAACGGTTACTCCGGCGATTACCTATCATAACGGAGCGCTCATCAACACACCCATTATCTATTACATTTGGTATGGTGACTGGAATCAAACCAATGGTTCAGATAATGCAGGTGGGCAACAAATCCTGCGTGATTTTGCCAGTACGGTTGGCCTCTCACCTTATTACAATATTAATACCACTTATAATGCTGGTGGTTATTCAATCACAGGCAATGTTTTATATGGTGGCGAGGCGACCATCGGATACACAAAGGGCAAACGGTTGCGAGATTCGGACATCTTGTCAATTGTTAATACTACGATTAGTAGTAACCCCCGGCTCTTTAATGCTGATGGTATTTATTTTGTTTTGACTTCCTCTGATGTCACGGAGACTTCTGGATTTTGCACCAAATATTGCGGCTGGCATACATCCGCCCAGTTCCAAACAGGTCCGCAAAGATTGCGGTATTCTTTTGTTGGTAATGCGAATCGTTGTTTGAGTGGTTGCGCAGCGCAAGCTATCGGCCCAAATGGAAATGCGGGTGTTGACGGGATGGTTTCGATCATTGCGCATGAATTAGAAGAAGCCGCCACAGATGCTGATCCTGGCAGCAATCCCGGCTGGTATGATAGTGCTGGTGCAGAAAACGCCGATAAGTGCGCGTGGACATTTGGACAAACTCTTCTAACTGCACCAAATGGCGCATTCTATAATGTGACGCTGGGCGCACGAAATTATTTGATTCAGCGCAACCTCAAACACTCCACCTCTGGTGATACCTGCAATATGAGTCTGATGCAACAGTAAGTACAATTGGTAATGACGAAAAAACCAGGGCTGGAATGCACATTCCAGCCCTGGTTTTTTTAACTATCCCTCTAATTCGAATAATGGATATTTCGCCCTTACTTCGTGTGGGCTTCCACATTATCTCTTGGCACTAGAACGACTGACCAAAGCGGATATGAATGACGCCCTGTCGTTGTCGTAACACGCCTCCGCTGGCTGTGACGGATGAAGGCGGATCAAGCAAGTATCCGTAATCAACCCCAACTGGTCCGACAGGAGTATTGAAGCGCAGACCGAGACCCACCGTATTCGTCATACCCTTAAAATTAAAATCGCTGACCTTGCGAAACACATTGCCGAAATCGTAAAAGGGAACGAGGGTAAAACGCCGTGACAAAGGGTAACGCAATTCAAAATTAAAAATGCCCAGAGCATCACCACCCAGTGGAACCAGCGTTGGCAATTCGTTGGCGTTGCGTGGTTCCAGGACGCCCTGGGGTCCTGCCTGTTCAAAATTAAAGCCGCGCAAGGTCGTCGCGCCACCTGAAAAAAAGCGTTCACTAATAGGCAGGCGTCGTTCCGGCTCAGTAATAACTCCGTTGCCATCACGGTCAGTAATTTTGAAAGCTGCTGCCAGGCCAACGCGCGCGGAGAAGGCAAAGACAGAATTTTTCAGGAGCGGAAGCGCAGGCGGTACTTTCTGATAAAACTGATAGTTACCATAGAATTTATTGAAGGATTCATTGCCACCAAAAATATTTGCCGCCAGCGAATGATCGGCGCTGATTAATTGCCCCTTAGTCGGATTGATGGCGCTGTCTCGTGTGTCGCGCGAAAAGCCCGCCGAAATCATCCCTAAGCGAACTGTCTTTTCATTGCGGGTGACTTCGAGCGCTGGAATATTTTGCAGATTGAATAATTTTGCAGTTTCAAAATTATAGCGAAATCGCATCGAAGTCTGATCATTCAGTTTTCGTTCCGTTTGAATATAAGAAGCAAACCGATTAATGCCAAAGGTCGTGCCGTTATTAGATAGATTTTTTTTGTCATTCGTAACGGTGCGGCGCACAAAAGCTCTAAGGTCAGCATTGCGGTTATAAAAAGCGGAAATCGTCGTTGACCATTTTGTGCCGAAAGGACGCAAATCTGTGTATTGCAATTGGGCTAATTGTTCACGCCGACTGATGCGTAATTTCAGGCTGGCAGAATTGACGCGTCCGAATAAATTGGTGTCGGTTAATTGTGCCAAAGCACGAGGGCCTTCGTCGGTCGAAAAGCCTAAGCCATAAACAAGCAATAACGGTTTTGCCTCGGTAAAATTAATCTCGACACGACGATCCGCAGCGTCGCGCCCCGTGATTGGTTGCGGACGGATGTCCACTTCACTAAAGGCTCCGGTAGCGTACAAATCGCGTTGCGTACGGCGTAAGGATTGAGCTGTCAGAACGTCACCCGTTTTGAAATCTAAAAAACGACGAACGGATTCCTGCCGCGAAATGTTCAGACCATTAAGCGCAATATCCTGCACAACTACGCGTGGTCCTTCTGAAATTTCATACACCAGTTGCACCTGGTTATTGGGCAAATCTGTCAGGCTGATCGCGGTTTTGGCTTCCAGATAACCGCGCTGTGTATAAAGCTGGCGAATTTGTGTGGCTCCGGCGCGAATGTCTGTCGGAGAAAATGTTGTGCCCTGTTTTTGCGGAATAGCTTTCAATAATTCAGGCGGAGTCAAAACCGTATCTCCCTTGAAATTAATTTGTGCGATGGAGGAACGTTCGCCTTCATTGACATTAAAAATAACCACCAGATCATTGGAATCAGGATTAATTGCGCGTCGCGCTTCAACTCGCGCCGCACGAAAACCCAGATCAATCATGCGCCGTCGAATGATTTCCGTATCATTGCGCAACCGATCATTGCTGGTGATGCCACGCGCCAAACCACCGATTAACGGCAGAGTTTTTAAAAAAGGAACATTGCCCAGCAAACTACTTTCCTGTGATTGTAAATCGCCGCGCACATCGCTAATCCCAATTTGATCAGTACCCGTCAAACGAAGCTTTGACAGGTCATACCGCGCACCTGGTGTTACATCGTAAGCAACACTCAGGTCCGGCCCCGCGCAATTTTCGGGTTGGCAGCGCGACACTACTTCGGCAAAAAAGTAACCCTGTTCCTGTAAATAATTAATCAGGTTGCGCTCACCTAAACGAGTCAGTGCGCGGCTGTAACCTTCACGAATAATCGGCAGCAATTCCGGCAATTGTTTTTCACTGATTTTTATTTCCTCTGGTTTGTTAAGCGTAGCGGAAACGGCAGGTAGTTTGCGCGGTGCAATATTCGGTTTGATGATTGCCGGACGATTCGTCGCAGCCTTCAGCGCATTTTTATCTGCGCCTAAAGCAAATCGTTTGCGCCCTCGAATTTCAATCGTAAAATCATTGCCGTTGACGCCCTGACTGGTCGAACTGCCGCCCTGGGTAAATGAGGCGAGCGCCGAAAATTTGCTGGTTAAATTGTATTCCAGGAGCGCTGTTTGATCCTGCTCTGACGCTAAATTTGTCGAGTAAGTGAACGACAATCCCTGCGCGATTTGTCGCCCAATCGTCAGGCGTGCCGCCGGGTTCGCATTGGGTCGCAGCACCGGGTCGATTTGAAATAAATTCAATCCCAGCAATTTTTCTGTTTCACCCTGTAGCGGTTTGGAAATGAATTCCTGGGTTAACAGCGAAGCGGCTGTGCCGACGCCGGAACGCACCAGATCATTGCTATTTAAGGCGGTTGTTTCCGTGCGGCCTGTGGTCACAAGGGAAAGGATTTCGGCCCGCGCTAATTGTGGTTCTGAATTTAATGACACATCAAGATTATCAATGGGGCCGGTAAATCCCAGCGAAACCTGATAGCCGCTTACCGTGCCTTCTGCCAATAAATTCAGTGTCGGAGGCGCTCCCGTTCCACCGCCTAAATCCAGTGTGCCGGCAGTAATGTCGTAGCGATGTTTACGAAACGTAATCGTGCCGCCTTCAAAGGAAATTCGTCCTGTCGGATCAGGTTCGCTGATCGTGCCGCCGATTGTTAACACCGCCGAAGCGACAGTATTTACTTGTTCATTTCTGACCAGGACAGCATCGCGTGCGTCTACTTTAATATTCAAATTAACAGGGGGGAAAAACGAACTTGCACCGCCTGCATTAGTGCTGGTTAAATCGCCACCGAAGCCGCCAAAATTGATTGAGCCAGTACTGCCCAGCGCACCGTCGACACCAAAATTTTTGGTGTATTCAACTAACGGCAGATTGATGTTGCCGCTGAGCGTTTGACTGTCAGGTGTGCCGCGCAAAACCAGCGTAGCGTTTGCATTGGCACGTGCACCCGCATACAAAATGTTCACATCACGTGCGGTTGCGTCGAATTGCCAGCCGCCTGGGCGCAAGCCATCCAGCGTTGCAACGCCTTTAATTTCCAGTGTTCCATCGTTGGCATTCGCCGTAAAATTCTCGAGCGTGATGCGATTGCTGGCAAACACAATGCGCCCGTTGCCCGCATCAAAATTGACCGGTGAATCAAGCGCCGTGAAAGAGATATTTTGCAGCGTTGCCTGGCCTGACAAAACTGGTTGATTCGCAGTCCCACCCACTCGTGCATCAATGATGACTAATCCGTCGGCAAACATATCGGGGCTGGGACGAAAATCACTTAAATTAATACGCCCGTTCAGCGCAAAATCCATTCCCGTTCCGGCGCGTAAACCAATGGTTCCACCCAACGTTAAATTCGTTCCCGTCCCCGTAATTTGGGTCGGCTGTAATTTAATTTGTGCATTGTCGAGCGCCACAACCAGCGGCGTTGTGATATTGATGGGATTGCCTGAAATGCTCAGAGCTACTTTATTCAGCGTGAGATCGCCGCGTAATCTGTCGAGCGAAAACTGATCCTTCGCATCAAACAGCGGTCCCTCCACACGCAATTTACCTGTGACATTTCCTGCAATCGAAGCCGCCACATCCGGCGCGAAAATTGTCAGTAGTGAAGCCAAATTAAAATCATTCAAATCTGAAGTAACCTGAATCGGACGACCCGGTTGCTTTAACTCTATGCTGCCCGTGAATGGTTGCGTGTTGCCGGTAATGTTGGTAGATAACTCCGCCTCAATTCTGCCGTTCGTTTCGGTGTGCGCATTCAATTTTAATTCGCCTGCATTCTGACCATTCACTGATACCTGCTTGCTGGCAGCAGTTAATTCAACTTTCAACTGATCCAGATCATCAGCCTTGCCGCTGGCATTGAAAGTCGCATCCGCCAGTCCTGTCACCGTCGTATCTTTGACCTCAAACGCTTCGATCAAACTGGCGAGGCTGATTTGATCGGCTTGTCCCCGCACCTGAAAATTTTTGGTCTTGAGATTGTAATCGCCACTTGCTGTTATCTGTCCCTGTGGCAAATGCACTTCGACTCGTTCCAACGTGGCAGTTTGCGCATCGAAAATAATCTTCGCGGTTGTCTGTTGCGCGGTTTGTCCGGCAATGATGCCGTTTGGCATCGTGGCTGTGACGTTGCCTAGTGGAGCGGCGGGCAATCCGGTCAAATGCGCTTCACCTGTCAATTCTCCCGCCAGCAATTTTTGATCAAAGGAAACTCCTGCGACCTTGATGATGTCCTGCGTATTGATGCGCTCAAATGTAGCGTTGAGCGTTCCGGTGCTGGCGGTTGAGGCACGTGGTGCCACGTAATCCAAATTCACTGTGCCGCCGTTGTTAACAGTTAACAACGCCTGCTCAAAACGTATTTCGGCAGGAGAAAATAATAATTGTCCGCGCAAACTTCCGAGCAATTCATTTTGTAATCCAACCTGTGCCGCCTGCAAATTCCCGGCAATGGCAGGATTCGCAATGTCGCTCGTTAACGTGCCCGTGAAATTAAAGTCGCCGGATACTTTGGGCTTGTATTCATTAATAATTGCCTGCAACGGTTCGACTGCGCTGGCGATGGTTAGCAATTGTTCTGCCTGCGTTGACGTCAGTGTCAGATTCAAATTGGATTGTCCGTTTTGTGCCAGCGTTCCCTGGGCTGTAACATTCGTGACATCCGTCTTTAATTCTAACTGGCTGAAATTAAAATTGCCGCGCTGCACCTGTGCGACGACATCGCCTGTGACCGGAATGTTCCCGGCAGGCACTTGGGTGGACTGTCCGTTGAAATGGGCATTAACATTACCGCTGAAAATCTTTGCATTAAATCCAGGCCAGGCAATATCTGCTTTCCCGTCCATCGTTCCGGCTAAGGGAATATTTTTGACTGCGAAAGTATTTACCACCTGATCCGTTTTCAGGCTGGTAAAATTAGCGTTGAGGTTGGAGGTTCCACCTTTGTAATTAACTGCCAGCGACCCTTTGACCGCACCACCAAAAATTGCAGTGGTGAAATTTCCAAGCGAAAAAATAGTGGGCGTGAGCGATAGCTTTCCGGTCGTCGCACCGATGTTTATATTTTGTACTGAAGCGTTTCCAAGCCGCGCATCGCCTTCAACATTAATCGCCGTACCAACAATCTTAGCGGTCACATTTTGGATGCTAAGCGCATTTGCCTGCGCCGGTGTCGTCGTCAATCGCAACTGTCCCGCGTTGACCTGCCGAGCATTGATGGTTGTATCGTTAGAACTGGTGTTGATGACTATTTGTGTGTCTGGAACTGTCAACGCCGAAGCCTGGAATTCACGTCCGGTGATTGCCTGCGCCGATAAATTTTGTGCACTCAAGAGCAACGAATTATCTTTGGGAGTGAGCTTGATTTGTTGAATTTTAGCGGCTCGCAAATGGATTCCGGCGGCGGTAAAATCAGGCGATTGTGCTTGTCCCGCGAGTTGATAATTTTTTCCTTCGCCGGTAATTTGTCCAATAAATTCGGCGCTGCCATTTACTTTTGTAGTGGGTGTTAGCAGCGTTGCTACTTCGTCCAACTCGGCATTTATTTTTGTATTGAGTTCATATTTCAAAACCTGCCAGTCCTGAATTTTTCCGGTTACTGAGATTTCTCCCAATTGCGAGTGCAACGCCAACTGTTCGATGTCAGCGCCCGTTTCCATCAGGTTGCCGACAAAATCAATTTGGCCGACAGAAACGGCGCGGCTTTCATAATTCACAATGCCATCACGCGCTGTAAACTTTGTCGCAATGGCGGCAATCCCGGATTGATTTGTAGGTTGAAACGTAGCCGTTAAATCTGGTATTTCTGTCTTTAACTGATGCTGTTTATCAAGCAGGTGAAATTTCCCTTTGGTTATTTCACCAACCAGATTGTTGACATCAAAAGTGATGCGGCTGGGAGCGCGGGGTGGAGGCTGATGCAAGCCATCAAGGTTACTTTTCCCGTTCTCATCAATCGCTACAGTCAAATCCAGTTTGTCTAATTCAAGGCGTTGAATCACAACAGTTCGATTTAAATTTATTGCATAAAGGTCAGTAATTTTGAGCGTTACGACAGCGCGGTCAACGGTCGAAATTAATTGTCCGGTGGCCTGATTGTAAAATTTTAAATCGCGCAGGGTAGCGGAACTCAGGCCATTTCCCAACTCGAAACCGCCCACCTCAGCGCGGACACCATACTCCAGCAAAGCCGCTTCAAGTTGCGTAGCGATATAATGATTCAGCTTGCCCGAACGATAATAATAAAAGCCATAAATCAGCGCCGCCAGCAGCACCAAAAGCAGACCGATAGCAGCCCCAAAGTACCATCGCCTGAAAAAGGGCGAACGAAGATTAGGTGGAGCGAGAGAAGGTGACTGTTCCATAATCATTATCCATGCAATTTATGTGCTTATAATTATCCAGGAATTTATGGGAAAAGCGTATTTCCGCGATACAGTGAAAGCGTTTTTGAAATTACGGTGTGCGTATGCTTGCCGTACAAATGAAATTTTTACGCCAACCGCGCCGCCCTTGAGTCTGAAATTATTGCCGAAGACGAAGCCTGTCAAAAGCTTATGCACGAGCATCATCAATAACTACAGTCATGAAAATCGCCCTCTATTTTGATGAAGATTTACAGGAAAGTGATTTGATTCAAGCCTTGCGATTGCGCGAAGCCGATGTTCTCTCTTCCGCTGAAGCAGGAATGAATGGGCGTACCGATGAAGAACAGCTAGAATTTGCTTCGTCACAAAATTACGATCTGTACAGCCACAACACGCGAGATTTCTACCAGCTTCATACACAATTTCTGACCCAGGGAAAATCACACGCCGAATTATTCCTGGGCCATAATAGCAATCCAGACTTCTTCTCTCAAAAAATATCTAGCGCCTTCCTGCCAATATTATTTGCAACTCGTTTTCAATCAGCTTGACGCGTCGGCAAAAGTGAATCATCTTTACATTGTCCTGTTCCCTTAGCAAATAGTGCAGTATCGTTAGCCGCGTTATTGCGCATTAAGTTCAATACCAAAGTCTTTTTCATCAGACTGTGATTTATTTGGTAAAAGATAGATTATGAGATTAAAGCGATTATTTATTGAAAATTTTCAGGGTATAGAAACCAGAGAGGAAATTTCAATTGATCAATTAACGATACTCATTGGGCGAAATGATGTTGGTAAATCAAACGTTTGACGAGATGACTGTGCCTGCTTGTCCCATGTGGCCACTCAGTATAAAGAGCGAGGAAAAATTGAAAGTACATTTGAGGAAATAGAAATATTATTAATCCCTATAGGAGGCTGTGACTCAATTAAACATTGGGTTGCTTTAGATTTACTAAAGAAATTATCAAGACCGTACTTCATTTACTTGGATTCGGACAAAGAAAATGAACTTCATGAATCGAAAACTCGGAAAAATTTAATTGAACTTGGGTTTGAGGGGAATAATCATTTTTTAGTCACGCGTAGAAGGAGGCTTGAAAATTATATTCACCCTGAAGCATTAAAGCGGATTCTTGAAATTTCAGATTTAGAATATGGGCATTGGGATCATGTAAAACAAATATGTGGTAAACACCCATTTGCTGGAAGGCCTGATGGAAAAGGGGTAGCTGAAAAACATTTTGAAAAACTGACATACGACGATCTTCGGTTAACCTTCTATGATCCGTATAGTAATGAAGATGAATTCTTAATGTTGTATGAAAAAGTTATATCAAAACTGGATATAAATACTCACAATGTTGCTGTTAGTTAAAGTTTTATGGAGAAAAAAAGCATACAAACTCAAAAATCAATCAAGAAGCTTTTTATCGTTGTGCGATCAGTCGAGCTTATTACGCAGCATTTTGTCACGCTCGCAACTACGCACGTGATCGGCACAATTTAGAACTGAAATATTCGACGGCATTTTCGAGACAGAAGGGAACGAGGGATCGTTCCTAAACTGGATGATCTCAGGCAATGGCGAAATCTTTGCGATTATGAAGATTCGATCCAAAATCTCGATGCCTTACTCAATGCCTCGTTAAGTCACGCCCAAATGATAATTTCGATTCTCAAATAATCATTTTCTGCACAGCGTTTTCGCTACACGATTTCTGGCAATACTCCCGCCGAAATGTAATGA